>CAZJCB010000174.1:0-4860 GCA_964544245.1 uncultured Christensenella sp. | reverse complement strand
GGCCCTATTACAACATCAAGCTGATGGATGACAAGCACTACCCCTACATCCGCATCAGCGTGAACGAACCTTTCCCGCGCCTGACCGTCGCCCGCCGGGTGGAAAACGACGGGGCGAAATACTTCGGCCCCTATTACGGCACCGCCGCCATCCGCCAGGTGACGGGCCTGCTGCGCCGGACCTTCCCCCTGCGCACCTGCACGCTCAAGCTGCCGCTTCAAAGGCCCATCCGCCCCTGCATCAGCTATGAAATGGGGCAGTGCCTGGGCCCCTGCGCGGGGTTGGTGACGCAGGAGGCGTATGACGCCCTGGTGGACGAGGTCATCGCCTTCCTGAAAGGCCGCTACCAGCCGGTGGTGGAGCGCCTGAAGCGGGAAATGGCGCAGGCGGCCCGGGACCTGCAGTTTGAGCACGCGGGGGAACTGCGCGACAGCATCCGGGACATCATGGGCCTGATGGAGCAGCAGACCGCGCAGCAGGCTTCGGGGGCGGACCAGGACGTCATCGCCGTGGCCATGGACGGGCTGGACGCGATGGCCCAGGTGCTGTTCATCCGGGGCGGCAAGATGATCGAGGCCCAGGCTTTCTCCCTGCCGCGGGAGGGCAGCGAGCCCGCGCAGGAGGTGCTGGACGCCTTCCTGCAGCAGTTTTATGAGGACCGCGTCCCCGCGCGCGAGGTCATCGTGCAGGCTGCTGGCGACCCGGACACGCTGGAGGCCTGGCTGAGGCAGCGGCGTGAGGCCGCGGTCGCCCTGACGGTGCCCCGGCGCGGCGACAAGCTGAAGATGGTGGAAAACGCCCTGCAAAACGCGAAGGACGCGCTGCAGAAGCGCAACGCGCACGAGCAGGTGGTGCAGGAGCGCACGGTGGGGGCCAGCCGGGAGCTGGCCGCCGCGCTGTCCCTGCAGGACGTGCCCCGGCGCATCGAGGGCTTTGACATCTCCAACACCCAGGGCGCGCAGTCGGTGGGGAGCATGGTGGTGTTCGTCGACGGTGAGCCCGCCAGGAAGGAATACCGGCACTTCAGGATCAAGACCGTGCAGGGCGCCAACGACTTCGCCAGCATGAACGAGGTGCTGCTGCGCCGGCTGAAGCGGGCGACGCTGGCCGAGGGCGCCTGGCCGATGCCGGACCTGGTCCTGGTGGACGGCGGGCCGGAGCAGCTGGCTTTCGCCCTGGCCGCGCGGGACAGCCTGGGGCTCACGGTCCCGATGTTCGGCCTGGCCAAGCGCCTGGAGGAGATCTGGCTGCCCGGCGAGGCGGAACCCGTCATCCTGGACCGGCATTCGCCCGCGATGCACCTCATCCAGCGCGTCCGGGACGAAGCCCACCGCTTCGCGATCACCCACCACCGCAAACTTCGGGGGAAGGCAGCCGTGCGTTCCCGCCTGGAGGAGGTGCCCGGCATCGGCCCCGCAAGGCGCCGCGCGCTGCTGGCGGCATTCCGTTCCATCAAAGGCATCATGGAGCAGGATGTGGACAGCCTGGCCGGCGTGCCCGGCATGGGCAGGGCTGCGGCGCAGGCCCTCTTCGGCGCGCTGCACCCGCCGGAGGCGGCGGATGCATGAACCGGGGCGGCAGCGGCGTTTATTGGGCGGCGGAGCGCGAAGGATGAGGGGGCTGGCCTCCCTGTTCCTGGCCCTCGCCCTGCCGCTTGGCGCCCTGGCTGAAGGCATCTTCCCCGCCCTGGCCCAGCTTCAAAAAGGCTATGAAGCCGGGCAGGCCTACGAGCTGCGGGTGACGGCGCGGGCGGACGCCTGGCCGGACGTGGCGGAGGAGACCCTCGCGGCCGCCGGGGAATGGCTGAAGTCCGCCGCGCTGACCCTGTCCGTCGACAAAACGGCAGACGGCGAGACCGGCCTTGTCAGGCTGACCGGCGGGGGCGGGACGCTGTTCACCCTCATGGCTGAAACCCGGAACGGACAGGCGGACATGACGCTGGAAGTGCCGGGCAACCTGGCCGCGACACGCTACGTTGGCGAAGAGGGCCTGCCGCCCTGGCAGCAGCTGCTGGGCATGGAACCCTTCCTGCCCGACCTGGCTGAAGCAGGGGATGCCGTGCGCGACATCGCCGCCCTGTCCCTTCCCCTTCTGCTGCCCTATGAAACGGCGGAGAAGTCCAGCATCACCATCAAGAACGCCGGCCGCGGCGCCAGCCAGCTGGTGTACGCCCTGAAGGCGGACGAGGCGCAGGCGCTGTGGGAAGGGGCCAAACCCGGACTGCCCGCGTCTTTATGCCGCCTGTTCTCCGCCGTCCCCCAGGCCGGGGAGGCCTTCACGCGGGCGCTGGAAACGCTTTCCTTTACCCGCGCCTTCACTGTCAAGCGGATCCTGGATGCCGGGGGGAAGGACCTGGGCCTGCAGGTCACCGGCACGGTGGAAACGGAGGGAAAAGCCCGCCGGCTGACCCTCTTTGGCGGGCGCTCAGGCAGCGGGCTGTACCTGAGCCTCAAACTGCCGGCGGCCCGGGGCGGGGACACCCTGGAGGTCCAGGTCTCCCTGGCCACAAAATCGGGGAGCGTGAAGGGCGACTGGCGGTTCAAGTCCGTCTCCGGCAAGGAAACGCTGGAGGCCTCCGGCAAGGTGGACCTGAAGGAGAGCCCGGAGGAGAACGGCGGGCGCCTGCAGGGCAAACTGACCGCCCGGCTGAAGCTGTCCGGGGCGGTCAAACGCACGGTGGATTACGAGCTCACCCCGGACATCCTGTTCCGCCTGGGGGAGGCGGAGGGCACGCTGGGCTTCCGGGAGCTGGAGGGCAGGACCGTCCTGCGGGACCTGGCCTTCAGCCTGGGCCTCGCCCCTGTGGATGGTTTGGCCGGTCCAACGGCGCTCTCCGAAGTCTGGCTGGCGCAGGCGGGTGAGGAGCAGACTGCATTGAGCGCGCGGCAGGTCCGCCGGTCGCTGATGCCGGCGCTGAAAGATTTCCTGTTCACTCAGCCGCTGCCGGCGCGCCTGCTCGTCCTGCACGATTTCGGACGGGAGAGGCGGACGGACGGGGAGAGCGTGGAGCCCATCGGCGGCGGGCCCGCGCAGTTTACGGTGACGGACCTGAACGACGGACGACTGACCGGGGAGGAGGACCCATGAAACGACTCGTATCCGCCCTGCTGGCGGCCCTGCTGGCCCTTGGCGCCCTGGGCGCTTCGGCGCTGGACTACACCCTGGATGAAAAGCTGTTCAAGCAGGTCAAGGACGGTTCCGGCCTGAAGGCCGCCCTCAGCTTTGAGAAGACCGGCGGCGCTTTCAGCGTCCTGGACCCGGCCGCGAACGCCGCGCTCAGCGCGCTCCTGCCGGGGGGCGAGCTGTCCCTGCGCTACCTGCGCGGCGTGGGCACCCTCAAGGGGATGCAGGAATTGGAACTCACCCTCAAGAAGGCGGGGAGCCTGCTGGCCGATCTGCGCCTGCTCCAGGGCCCGCAGTTTGAGCAGCTCTCCTCCTCGCTGTTTGGCGTGGGCAGGTACGTCGACGTGCGCGACGGCGGCGCCCTGGGCGCGCTGCTCACCGGGCAGGACCCCTCCTGGCCGCCGCTGGAAGGCGTGCTGCTGAAGCTGTTCACCGCGGAATCCACCTGGCAGGCCGCCGCGGCCAAAAAGCTGGAGGCCTATTCCGTCCGGCTCTCCCTCTGGCTGCAGGGTTTCACCAAAACGGAGACGGTCCGCGGGGCGGACCTGCAGCTGCAGACCCGGGTGACGCTCGCTGTGCCGGCCGCGCAGCTCAAGGCGGAAATCAAGCAGCTGCTGCTGGATATGTACACCGACCCTGAACTGCTAGCCCTCCTGGCGCAGGAACTGGACGTCCGCGAGGCGGCGGCCTACCTGCAGCCCGGCATGATGAACGGCTTTTTCCAGGCGCTGGACCTCCTGCCGCTCACCGGGAACATGGTCAGCGAGCGGCTGATGGACACCAAGGGGGAGCTGCTCGTGAACCGGCTCACCCTGCCCCTGGGCGGCGCGCGCGGCATCCGCCAGGTGGACTACGAATACCAGGTCCAGCCCGACGGGGGGACGACCGCCCTGACGGTGTCCTATGAGCCAAAGAACGCGGCGCCGGGCCGCGGCGCCGTCACCTCGCTCATCCTGCAGGGCGGCGAGACCGCCGAAACAGGGGAAATGAGCTATACCGGCACCCTGAGCCTGCAGCCGGAGCCCGACAGCGACGCCTTCACCGTGGACACGGCGGAGGGCGACATCCCCGCCGCCGTCTACGCCTTCAACCTGCTCTACACCCCCTACGACGAGGTGGTGGACACCGCGGCCGGCAGCTCCACCCGGGATTTTGAGCTGGACCTGCTCATCACCCCGCAGGGGCAGGACGCCCCCGCGGCCCAGCAGGTCCAGGCGAACGTCCGCCTGCAGAGCCGCTCCAACTCCCGCTCCGCCACCTATTTCACCGGCGACATCACCTGGCAGGACCAGGGCTCCGGCGCGAAGATAGCCCTGAAGGTGCAGGGCAACACGGCCCCGCCCTGGGCGATCCCCGCGGTGGACCCCGAGGGCGCCGTGCGGGTGGATTCCCTCAGCGCGGCGCAGCTCCGTGGCCTGTCCGAACAGGTGCGGGCCACCTTCCAGAACGCCCTGGCGGCCACCCTGTTGAAACTGGCCGTCCCGACCGTGCAGCCTTAAGAATATTTCAGTAAAACGAACGGAAACGCCGGGGGATTCCATCCCCCGTTTCCGCAATCTCAGTCGACGCGGAACTTCGTGCCCGGAAGGCGCTCGTTCCGCTCGCTTCGATTGACTTATCCGCCTGCCTGCATCCGCCACTGGCGGCGGCAGTCTCCTTCGCCCCAGGCAAGGAACTTCGGTCCTTGACCTGGAATCTGTGAAAATTGCCTGGACAGGCTGACCTGTCATAGAAACA
>CAZJCB010000173.1:0-4861 GCA_964544245.1 uncultured Christensenella sp. | reverse complement strand
CGTATGCCCTTCCACCACGATTTCCGCCACGTAGGCCTCATATTCCGGCCTGAGCAGGACGCTCAAGTAGACCGGGATCAACCGGGAGAGCTGTTCCTGCCCGGAGGGCAACAGGATATCGCTCCCGGTCTGGAACATCAGCTGGCTGTCCAGCATGATGTCGCCGGTATCCTCATTCACCTTGACGCCCAGGTTGCTCTGGGCAAAGGCCTGGCTCAGGTCCTGAATGATCTTGGTGCGTACGCCCAGCAACTCGTCGATCTGGCGCTGCTGCTGGTTCATCGCCAGCTGCATCTCATTCAGCGAGGTTTCCTGGGCGGCCAGTTGCAACTGAAGCAGGGCTTGCTCGTCCTGTTGGGTCCTCAGCGCCGTCTGCGCTGCGTTCAGTTCGTCTTCTTGCTGCTGCAGCTGGATCTGGATGGAGGCCACTTCCTCCTCCTTGCCCATCAGCTCCGCCTGTGCGGTCTGCAGGTCTTTTTCCTTCTGCGCCAGGACGAACTGCGTCCGGTCCAGTTCCGCCCGCTGCGTCTCCAATTCCTGGGTCTTGACGCTCAGCACTGAATAATACTGGTAAATGCTGACCATCAGGGCCAGGATGAACACCAGCAGGAGGCTGGAGAGCATATCGGAAAAGGAAATCCAGTGGCTGCCGGTGTCCGGCCTGGTGACCGCCCTGCCCCTCAAGCTGATCATGCGCATCCTTACGCGCCTTCCGCCATCTGCTCTGCCGCGCGGGTCGCGCGGGTGAGCGCCTGGGTCATGTCGTTGAGGGCCTGCTGCACGCGGGTGAAGCCCTTCAGGTCCAGCGGCGCCTCACCGCCCTTGTCCGCCGCGGCCTTGATGTCTTTGACCATCTTCGCGGTCATGTCGCGCATGTTCTCCTCAAACAGCCCCATCGTGCGGGCAAGGCCGGAGGATATGTTCTCCACAAAACCGGTGTAGCTCTCCTGCAGGAGCTTGCCGGAGCGGTTCATCTCGTTGGCCACCTCGTGCGCGCGGTCGGCCGCGCTGTCGGACTGCTTTTCCACTGCTTCCAGCACCCGGCCGGACCAGGAGGCGTACTGCTCCATCTGCCGGCTCAGGTCCGCCTGGGCGTCCACCAGGGCCTGGTAGCGCTCGTTCTGCTGGGTAACGTCCCGGTGCATGCCGGAGAGGATCCCGGCGGTCTGCTCGGACAGCTGCGCGCCGCTGGCCTGCGCGCGGCTCAGTTCGCTGATGTAGCCGTCAAAGCGGTCGATGACCGTCTGGGTGACCAGGCCCGTGCGCTGGATGCTGTCCATGATGGCGTCCGCCGCGGTCATGGCGTGGGTGACGGAGTCCAGGCTGACGGCCTGGGACTGGTTGATCTGGGAGAGCAGCTTGCCCATCTGGACGAACTGGCCGCCCAGGGCGTTGTTCATCTGGGCGACGAACTGGTTGACCACGTGGTTGAGACCCTCCACCTGGGCCTGGGTCTCGTTCATGATGAAGTGCTGCATGCTCTGGGAGATGGGGACGAAGGAGCGTTCGACGGCCAGGCCGATGCCGCTCTCCAGCTTGCCGTTGATGTCGGTGAAGGCGCCGGAGAGGAAGGCGGCCTGGTCTTCCATGTAGCAGGTCTGGCGGACCTGCCCGTCCAGCGGCCTGCGCATGACGGCGTCGGCAAAGGCCTCGTTGAAGTCGTCCATCGCGCCGGTCGCAGCGCCCTGGGCCGCGCGGAAGAGGATGTTGAAGAGGAGGGCGCAGACCAGGCCGGCGATGGAAGTGCCGTAGGCGAAAGTCATGCCCTGGATCATGGCGTGGATGGACAGGACGGTGTTGTCCGCGCTGCTCAGGTCCAGGCCGCCCAGGCCGCGCATCAGGCCGATGAAGGTGCCCAGGATGCCCAGGGAGGTCAGGATGCCCGGGATGACCTCGGCCAGCTGGAAGCGGGCGAAGCCGGTGAGCACCGTTTCGTCGCTGATATAGTCTTCCACGTCGCAGCTCAGGCCCCGCTGGTCCAGCTGCTCCGCGTTCATGAGGAAACGTTTCCACTGCTTTTGTATGGGTTTGCCCAGGAAGAGGCTGTCCTGCCAGTCGGGGCGGCCGGTTTCACCCGGCTTGAACACCGCCAGCCTGTGGATGCCCTTGCGGAACAGGTGCGCCGCGCGCCGCAGCGGCAGGACGCATTTGCTCAGGCCCAGCAGAAAGGTGAGGGCTACCGCGCCGTAAATCAACAGGTCGATCAGCCTGTTGGAGAGGGTGTTCAGGAACTCGTTCACCATGTTCACCGCCTTTGTGAAGGGTATTGTAACTTTTTATTCTCTGAATTGCAACAATTCCGTTATCATATGAAACAGTCCGTATGGCCCCCGATTCTGACCGGATTGCTTGAAACGGCCTGGCGGATAGGCTATACTGACTTGGATTGACCGTAGCCCGGTTGGCTGGAAGGCGGTGCCCGGTGGTTAACCTGGACGATTTCACGAGGTCCCTGAACCTGCGCGTGCTCTCCCCCTCAAGCCGGAAGGAACTGGGGATAGAGTCGGCGGAACTCAACCGCCCGGGGCTGGAGCTGGTCGGCTATTACGACCACTTCGCCTTTGAGCGGCCCCAGGTGCTGGGCAACGCCGAAATGGGCTACCTGATGGGCCTGAGCCCGGAAGTCCGCGCCAGCCAGCTGGAAAAATTCTTCTCCTACGACATCCCCTGCGTCATCATCTGCCGCGGCCACAAGCCCCCGGAGGAGATGCTGCGCTACGCCTCCCTGGAGGATATCCCGGTCCTGGGCAGCGATATGTCCACCACCGGGTTCATCGTCTCCGCCATCATGCACTTAAACCGCGTCCTCGCCCCGCACACCACCATGCACGCGGTGTTGGTGGACGTGTACGGCATCGGCGTGCTCATCACGGGCGAGTCGGGCGTCGGCAAGAGCGAGGCGGCGCTGGAACTGGTCAAGCGCGGGCACCAGCTGGTCGCGGACGACGTGGTGGACATCTGCCGGGTGAACGAGAACCGCCTGGTCGGCGAAGCGCCGGAGACGGTCCGCCACTTCATGGAGATCCGCGGCATCGGCATCATCGACATCCGCCAGATGTACGGCATCGGCGCGGTGCTGATGAGCAAGTCCATCGACCTGGGCATCCACCTGGAGCAGTGGAACGAGTCCAAGGAGTACGACCGGCTGGGTCTGGAGGAGAACTTTATCACCATCATGGACGTCAAGGTGCCCAGCCTGGTCCTGCCGGTCAAGCCCGGGCGCAACCTCGCCATCATCATCGAGGTGGCCGCGCGCAACCTGAGCCTCAGGCGCCTGGGCTATTCCGCCGCCCGCGAGTTGGACAAGCGGCTCAACGAGATGATGGGCCAATAACGATTCATTTATAATTCAGGAGTAGAGATATGGTATACATCGGCATCGATCTGGGCGGCACGAAGATTGCCGCCGGCGTCACGGACGGCGGGGGCCGGATCATCGCGCAGGCCTCCACCGCGACCGTCGCGCAGCGCCCCTACCAGGAAGTGGTGCGGGACATGGCCTCCTGCTCCCTCAAAGCGCTGGAGGAGGCGGGGAAGACGATCAACGACGTCGGCGCCATCGGCATCGGCATCCCGGGCATCGCGGAAAACGCCACCGGCACGGTGATCTTCTGCACCAACCTGGGATGGCACGACATCCCGCTGCGGGCTGAACTGCGGAAATACATCAACAAGCCCATCTTTATCGACAACGACGCCACGGTGGCGGGCCTGGCGGAGTCCGTCGCCGGGGTCAGCCGCGGCGCCTCCTCCAGCGTGTTCCTCACGCTGGGCACCGGCGTGGGCGGCGGCATCATCATAAACGGCAGGCCCTGGACGGGCGCGCACGGCGTTGCCAGCGAGTTGGGTCACCTGACCATGGCGGTGGACGGCGTCCCCTGCACCTGCGGCAAGGACGGCTGCCTGGAGCGCTACTGCTCCGCCACTGCGCTCATCCGCATGGCGCGCGAAGCCGTTGCGGTCAACCCGGACAGCCTCATCCTCAGGCGAGCTGAGGGGAACCCGGAAAAGATCGACGGAAAGACCGTCATCGACTGTGCGAAGGAAGGCGACCCGACCGCGGCGAGGGTGTTTGATACCTACGCCAAATACCTGGCGCTGGGCATCAACAACGTGATCTCCTTCCTGGACCCCGAGGTCATCGTGCTGGGCGGCGGCATCAGCCACGCGGGGCGCTTCCTGCTGGACGCGGTGCAGGAAAAGCTGCCCGGGTACCTGATGTTCAAGACCATGCCCTACGCCAGGCTGGAACTGGCGGTGCTGGGCAACGCCGCCGGCATTATCGGCGCCGCGATGCTGGGGATGCTGATGGATGAAGGAGGCACGCTGTGAGCAGAGTGACCATCGCCCAACTGTATGAGGGGACGCCGGCGGACGGGGCGCAGGCCAACGTCTCCGGCTGGGTTCGCACCGTCCGTGACAGCAAAGCGTTCGCCTTCATCGAGCTCAACGACGGCTCCTGTTTCCGCAACCTGCAAGTCGTCTGCGAGGCGTCCATGCCGGGCTTTGAGGATGTCACCAAAGTCTCCCTGTCCTCCTCGGTGGAGGTCAAGGGCACGCTGGCGCTGACCCCGGAGATGAAGCAGCCCTTCGAACTGAAGGCAAGTAGGGTCAGGGTGCTGGGCGCCTGCGCCGCGGACTACCCGCTGCAGAAAAAGCGGCACAGCTTTGAATACCTTCGCACCATCGCGCACCTGCGACCGCGGACCAACACATTCTCGGCGGTCTTTCGCATCCGCTCCATCGCCGCCCAGGCCATCCACGCCTACTTCGCCACCCGGGGTTTCGCCTACGTGCATACGCCCATCATCACCACCAGCGACGCGGAGGGCGCGGGGGAGATGTTCCGCGTGACCACGCT
>CAZJCB010000172.1:0-4903 GCA_964544245.1 uncultured Christensenella sp. | reverse complement strand
GGTGAAGCCGTTGATGCGGGAGATGATCTGGGCGGCGTCCTTGCCCAGGCCGTTGAGGATGACCCGCAGCGGCCTCTTCCGGGCCTTGTTCGCGTTTTTGGCGATGCCGATGGCGCCTTCCGCCGCGGCGAAGCTCTCATGCCCGGCCAGGAAGGCGAAGCAGCTGGTTTCGTCCCGCAGGAGCATGGCGCCCAGGTTGCCGTGCCCCAGGCCGACCTTGCGGTCCTCGGCGACAGAGCCGGGAATGCAGAAGCTCTGCAGGCCGATGCCGATGGCTTCGGCGGCCTTGTCGGCGGTCTGCACATCCTTTTTGATGGCGATAGCGGCGCCGGCGACGTAAGCCCAGCCCGCGTTCTCAAAGGCGATGGGCTGGACGGATTTCGCGATGGCGTAGGGGTCTACCCCGTACTCGTCGCAGAGGGCCTTGGCCTCTTCCAGGGACCCGATGCCGTTCATGGCAAGCGCGGCGTTGACCTTGTCGATGCGGCGCTCGTAACTCTCAAAGCTGATCATGCTCATTATTCCTTTCTCGGGTCGATGGTCTTCGCGGCTTCGGAGAAGCGGCCATAGGTGCCGGTGGCCTTTTTCAAGGCTTCGTTGGCGTCCTCGCCCTTCTTGATGAGGTCCATCATCTTGCCCAGGCTGATGTACTCGTAGCCGATGATCTCGCTGTTTTCATCCAGCGCGACGCGGTTGATATAGCCCTCCGTCAGTTCCAGGTAACGCGCGCCCTTGACCGTGGTGCCAAACATCGTGCCGACCTGGCTCCTCAGACCCTTGCCCAGGTCTTCCAGGCTCGCCCCGACGGGCAGGCCGCCCTCGGAGAAGGCCGTCTGCGTGCGGCCGTAGACGATCTGCAGGAACAGCTCGCGCATGGCCACGTTGATGGCGTCGCACACCAGGTCGGTGTTCAGCGCCTCCAGGATGGTCTTTCCCGGCAGGATCTCCGACGCCATCGCCGCCGAGTGGGTCATGCCGCTGCACCCCAGTACCTCCACCAGCGCCTCCTGGATGACGCCTTCCTTGACGTTCAGCGTCAGCTTGCAGGCGCCCTGCTGCGGCGCGCAGCCGCCGACGCCGTGCGTCAGCCCGCTGATGTCCTTGATCTCCTTTGCCTGCACCCAGCGGCCTTCCTCCGGGATCGGCGCGGGGCCATGGTTGGCGCCCTTCGCGACCGGGCACATATGCTCGACTTCCCTGGAATAAATCATATGGAGCACTCCTCTTCTCTTCAATATCGCCGGTTTCCTGCGGGTTCCGCATCGTTTTTCCTGCAACCCTCCTCTGCCGGCTTCAGCCGCGGCATTTCATACCCCCGGTATCTTATCCTATTTCTCCCTGCCGTTCAACGCTTTTCACCGCAGCCTGTGAAATTGGGCGGGACAGAAAACGCACACGATCCTGCTGACCTTACATGCACTGGTGAGGAGAATGATCTCTGTAAATATATCTTCCGGTGAATGATTTCACTCCTCACAAAAAATGATGAATTGTGCATATCTCTCTTGTTCCTACGTGGAAACCAAAGACGCGAAGGCATTGATTTTTCGCCGCTGCTCCTTTATTATTTCAGATGTAATATTGTCCCTGTTCAGAAATTTTCTGCAATGATTCTGCCGGATTCGTTTCTGCAGACAGCACAGCCAAAGGAGATCAACTCATGAACATGAAGCGGATTTTGGCTCTTGTCACCTGTTTTGTGCTGTTTTTCGGGTCGTTACGAATTGATGGACACGTTCTTGCTGAAGATGCCATATCGACGCTTCCTGAGGCGGAATCAGAACAGGTGCCTTTCACAGAGCCCGTATCAACAGTTGAGCCAATCGCTGAACCAGCCCCGTCGCTTACACTGGAGCCAGCCGCAAAACCTGAACCGGAACCAACGCCTGAGGCGACGCCTTCGCCGACGCCAGAACCGGCTGCTGAGTCGGCCGCTGAACCAACCCCGGCGCCAACACCTGAGCCAGCCGCAAAACCTGAACCGGAACCAACGCCTGATACGACGCCTTCGCCGACGCCAGAACCGGCTGTTGAGCCTGCCGCTGAATCAGCCCCGGCCCCAACATCGGAGCCAACCGCAAAACCTGAACCGGAACCAACGCCCGAGACGACGCCTTCACCGACGCCAGAACCGGCTGTTGAGCCGGCCGCCGAAATGGTAGCAGAACCAGCAGCAGAACCGCCGGCGGAACCAACAGAAGAGCCGCTTTTCTCAGAGGGGTATGCATTCGTTAATATAGATTACGTAACAGTCAACGGGACTGGCAGTTTATACGGCGTCGCCATAGCGGAGTTGGCCCGCGAAGACATTGTCTATGTATCAGACCGGGACATCATCAGCGCTGAGGAGCCGGGGAAAGATTGGCTGCTGTTTCATTTCTTCACGGCTGATGGTTTGCGGGAGGGCGCTGTCCGTGCCCGCAACCTGACTCCCTTCGTGGGTTCCGAAATCGAAGTTTTGGAGAACAGCATCCTTCAAAGCGGCGAATATGCCTTGTACAAGGATCATCCGCTGCCGTTGCTGGATTGTGTGATGATTCAGGATGAACTGAAACAGGATGTCCCGAAAACTGCAGCGGGAACGCCGGAAGAATCACCTGATGTGCCTGAAAGCGCTGAAGACCATGAAATGCCAGAAGCTGCAGGGGAGCCGTCAGAATCAAACCAACAATCAGAGATCCCCACCGACGCTGAGCTGGAAGAAGGAACAGCGCAGGAACCGTCGGAACATCTGGAGCCGAACCCTGAACAGGAAATGACGGAGGTTCTGTCACTAAAAGAAGAGGGAGTCTCTCTCTTCCCGATGCTGGAAATGCTGGCGGACCAGACGGCGGAACCAACCTCCCCTGAAGCAGAAGAGCCCGCAGCGACAGAAGAATCTGCAGAAACTGAGGAGACAGCTGAAACAGAAATTCAGCCTGGTTCAGCAGAACAACCTTCCGATGATGGACCGGCGGCTGATGGGAGTCAGCTTGATTCAGGAGTGCAGGGCGCGACTGCCGAACCAACCATACAGGAGAATGGTTTTGAAACGGAAGGACCTGCCACAGGGGATGAGCCGGAGGCGAGCGGCGAGCCATTGCCCGGTGACGGCCAGGCTGCAGGGGACGAAGAACAGCGCTCTGAGGCAGGAGAGGATACGGAAGTTTCGCTTTCAGCGCTCCTTGGACTGGTTGAGGATGAAACGGACCCGGAAGAGCCGGAGGCAGCTGAAGAGGTCTCTGATGATGCGGCGGTTGATGGACCGGATGGCCAGTCCGGCGAACCGGTTTCCGAGCTCGCAGGTGAGACGGGAAGCGTTGCAGCGCTTGAAATGGCCGGTGAAGCAGGTTTGATACCCTCGCATCAGGATGGGCCTTTGCTTGGGGAAATTCAGACGGAAAACCTCCCTGAAATGCTGGCATCTGCGGAGGTCGTTCCAGAATCCATGGGCAGCATCGCCATTGTGATCGCCCCCCTGTTCGCGGTGCCGGGAGACATTGTGACGCTGACCGCGACAGTGACCGGTTATGAGGGCGCGTCCTTCCAATGGCAGTGGGCGCCCATCCCGAAATCCGTTATTGACGAAAACGCTGGTAAGGAAAGGGAACAGGGCGCCGACACAAAACAGCTGGCTGAGGAAGCCACTGTCCGTGGCGACGCGGCCAAAGGTCTGGATTGGCATGACGAAGCGGGCGCGACGGAACTGGTCTATTCGTTCACCGCTGCGCCTGGGAACCTAAACCGTTATTGGCGCCTGGTGCTGACGCTGCCTGACTTATCTGAGAATGGAACGGAGGAGGGGGCGAGGCCCCCTCTTCTCGTCTTTCTGGGCGCGCTGCTGATGCCTGAAGCAAGCGCCGAGGGGGGCACGGTCGTCGTTTCGGACGCGTATCCGTCCATGCTGTCCACGGCGGGGTCTGCAGGCACTTATGCGGTCGACAGTGTTACGGTAGACCTTTCCTCGCTTGCGATGGGCATTGGCATGACGCAGCCATTGACGGCAACGGTCATCCCTTCGGATACGCCGGCAGTAACCTGGAGCAGCAGTGTCGAATCTGTCGCAGCAGTAAGCGAAGGCGGCCTGGTGACTGCGGTTGCGGAAGGTTCAGCAAGTATCACAGCGACGTCAACAGCAGACAGCTCTGCGACAGGGACCTGCAGTGTTACGGTTGGGCCGGCTGGTACGATCCTGTCGGGAACGACGGTAGACGGTTTTCTTTTCAGAATCGATGATGCCAAGGCAACTGTCACCGGCAAACCCGGAGCGGCTGGATTGCTGGAGATCCCCGCTTCCATTGCGGGATACCCGGTGACCGCCATCGGCGAAGCAGCCTTTGCAGGCAATGCTGAATTGACCGGGCTTGCTTTGCCGGAGAGCGTCACAGCCATCGAGACGAACGCCTTCAGCGCCTGCTCCGGATTTACCGGAGACCTTTTGATACCGGATTCAGTGATCAGCATCGGCAGCAATGCGTTTGACAGCTGCGAATTTACCGGCAGTCTCATCATTGGCAGCAGCGTGTCAGTCATTGGTTCCAATGCGTTCAACGCCTGCTCTGGCTTTACCGGCAGCCTGTTCATACCAGGCGGTGTGGAAAATATTGGTGACAGCGCTTTCTTCGGATGCTCTGGTTTTGACGGCACCTTGACGATTGGGGACGGGGTGCAGACGATTGGCGCGAATAGCTTCTCTTATTGCGTGAATCTTCTGCAGGCATTTATTCCGGCAAGCATCATCATCAATGGCATCGGTCTGGAGGCATTTAATGGCTGCAGCAGGTTGACCGTCTTCGTTGTATATAACACGCCAGGATATGATTACGCGGCAGCTTACTCTGCGGCAGAGGGCTTTGATTACATCGTGACGGGCGGCACGTTGATTACAGACATTCGGATGCCTTCCTCCCTGACGCTGCTCCAG
>CAZJCB010000171.1:0-5035 GCA_964544245.1 uncultured Christensenella sp. | reverse complement strand
AGCCCAAACCGCCGGCATCCTCGTCCTTGGGATCAAACCCCAGGGCCTGGACGCACTGTTGGAAGGGATCAGGGAGAACCTGAACCCGGATCAGCTTGTCGTATCGCTGGCGGCAGGAAAGACGCTGGATTACTATGCGCAGAAACTCGGCGAAGGGATGCCGGTGGTCCAGTCTATGCCGAACATCAACGCCAAGGCCGGGGCCTCCTGCACGGCGCTGTGCGGCAACAACCGTGTCAGCGCGGACATGATGGGCCAGGCGGAGGCGATATTCGCAGCCATCGGATCCGTCACCCAGCTGCCTGAGGACAAACTGTCCGCATTTACCGCCATCGCCGGCGCCGGCCCCGCTTTCGCCTACCTCTTCATTGACGCGCTCGCGACAGCCGGCATCAAGGCCGGCCTGCCCAGGCGGCTGGCCCAGCAAGCGGCCTGCGAGATGGTCGAAGGCAGCGCCAGGCTGGTGGCACAAGGCGGGGAGCACCCGAGGACCCTCATTGACCAGGTGACCTCCCCCGGCGGGACGACCATCGAGGGGATGCACAAACTGGCTGAGCTTGGTTTTGAGCACGCAGTACACGAGGCGGTCAGGGCGGTCATTGACAAGAACCAGCGGATGAAGGACAAGGGCTGAACTCCTTGGATTTCTAAACAAAAGACGGCAGCCGGAGAGCCGATATCAAGCTCCCCGGCTGCCTTTTTCTGCAGGTTATTCTGAGCGCAGCGCCTCGACCGGGTCCTTTTTCGCCGCGATGCGGGAGGGGATCCAGCCGGCCAGCAGGGACAGCAGCGCGCTGATCAGGATCAGGAGCAAGGCTCCGTCCAGCGGCAGAATGGCGTTGATGGTGGTCTCATCCGCCAAAACATGGATGACGCTGTTGATGGGGATGATCAAAAGGGCGGATATCAGGATGCCCAGCAGGCCGGCCGCCAGCCCAATAATGAAAGCTTCCGCCGTGAACACCCTGCCAACGTCCTTTTTGGACGCGCCCACGGCGCGCAGGATGCCGATTTCCTTGGTGCGCTCCAGCACAGAGATGTAGGTGATGATGCCGATCATGATGGATGAAACCACCAGGGACACCGCCACAAAGGCGATGAGCACATAGGAAATGACGTTGATGATGGTGGTAATCGAACTGATCAGCAGGGCGACGTAGTCAGTGTAGACGATCCGATCGCCTTCCTGCGCGTTCTGGTTGTATTCCCTGATGAGGCGGGCAACCTCGTCCTTGTCCTCAAAGGATTCGGTATACAGCGAAATCGCCGAGGGTGTCTCCAGGTCCACGGCCCCGAGCATGTCCAGCGTCTGGGACAGGGTGCCGGTGTCCTGGGCGATCAGGCTGTCATACAGCAACGCCAAGGACGTGTCATCCGCCGAAGCGAGCCACCTGTCAAACAGCTGCATGGTTTTGGCATCATCCAGATCAGGCAGTGAGTCCATTGAAAACCCGGGGAGAGTCCCCAACTGTCCTGGAAGCTGACTGCCCGCCGCGTCCGTACCCTCCGCGTTTTCACCCGGCTCTTCACCAGTGGTCCTTCCCAGGAAAGATTCGGCGAGCGCGAGCAGGCTGGCGGAGGACATGCCGGAAGGCAGGTTCGGGAGGGGCTGCTCCACCGCGTTGCCTGACCCCTCCCCCTGGGTGATGCTGCCCAGGAAGAAACGCACCGCTTTGCCAACAAAGTCCGCCCTGTCCTGTTCGTTCAGCCCATCGATATATTTCCGGGCATTGACTGCCTTGGAAGCATTGTCAGTCGGCACGAACGCCATCCCGCTGACGACGCTGGTGTCCGGGCTGTCCTTCTGGGCCTGGACGACCGCGCTTTCAGCTGTCCGCCGGATCACCCAATCTGTGAGCGCGCGCGTATAGCCAAGGCCGCCATGGGAAAACGAGCTTTCCGCGTCCGCGCGGACGATGCCGGAGATGACAAGCCTGGGTCCCGTGTCAACCATGGCCCTCAATGCGGCCCTGTCCTCCCTCATGTCAGAAAAAAGGCCGTTTTCATCAGGCAGATAGTAATCGCTGTAGGTCAGCAAGGTAAAGGTGCGCCCCAGCAATTCGCCAAAGGGCCAGCTGCGCGCGCTGTCTCGGGCCTGCGCCTCTCCCTGCATAATGGACCGGAGCTCCTGCCGGGGCAGGATGCCCAGCTGGTAGAGAACCATGTCGGACACTTCGTTCCTGCTGTCCAGCAGCAGCACCACTTCCTCGGCGCTTTGAGGCCATCGTCCGGCCAGCAAGGTGTGCTTCCCTTTCACCGCGTCCCCGACCAGCCCGTCCCCTGAAGCCGGGGTCAGTTCCGCAACGGCGGAGGAAGAGAACGGCATGAACTGGGCCAATGCCTCCGGCATCCTTCTGCCCCCGTCGCCGCTGACATCCACCAGTTCGCCCAGGGGATCGTAGGCGTACACGTCAAATCGCGCGTCGTAGCCGTATCGCACGTCGGAAAGAAAGGGGCGCAGCGGGTTGCCCGTTTCTTCCAGGTAGGCCTTGAACGCGGTCAGGTTGTTGCGGCTGACGCCTGAACGGAAGCTGCTCATGCTCCTGGTCGCATCCTCATTGGCGTATACCGCGTCCAGCCCGTGGGCGGGCTCCCGGTCGCGGATCTCCCTCATCGAACTCATCATGCCGTCAATCTCGACCGCCTGCTCCTGGATGACGATCGGGTAGGAGGACATGGTGTCCTTCTGGATGTTATCGACGTATTGGCTGACGCCGGTGGACATTGCCAGGATGAGCGCGATGCCGATGATACCGATGGAGCCGGCGAACGCTGTGATCAGGGTGCGCCCGCGCTTGGTCAGGAGGTTGTTGAACGACAGGGTCAGCGCGGTCCTGAAACCCATGGAGGACTTCCGGTCACCTGTTGCCTGTCTGGGTTTTTCCTCCGGAGCAGAAGGTGCGCTGTCGCTGACGATCCGTCCGTCCCGCAGCTGAACAATCCGCGTGGCGTATTTCTCCGCCAACTCCCGGTTATGTGTGACCATGATGACCAGGCGGTCCCGCGCCAGCGCCTTCAGCGTATCCAGGACCTGAACGCTGGTCTGGGAGTCAAGGGCGCCCGTCGGTTCGTCCGCCAGCAGGATGTCAGGGTCGTTGACCAGGGCGCGTGCGATGGCGACACGCTGCATCTGGCCTCCTGAAAGCTGGTTGGGGCGTTTGGAGATCTGGTCCCCCAGGCCGACGGATTCAAGCGCCGCCCTGGCGCGCTGCCTGCGCTCCCCGGCGCTGACGCCGGAGAGGGTCAGGGCGAGCTCCACATTGGCCAGTACGCTCTGGTGCGCAATAAGGTTATAGGTCTGGAAAACAAACCCGACAGAGTGGTTTCGGTAGGCGTCCATCTCCCGGTCGGTGTAGCCCTTGGTGCTGCGGCCGGAAATAAGCAGCTCGCCCTTGTCATACCGGTCCAAACCGCCGATGATGTTCAGCAGCGTGGTCTTTCCGCAGCCGGACGGGCCCAGTACGGCGACAAACTCCGCGCTGTCAAAGGAAATGCTGAGGTCATCCAGCGCCAGGACCCGCAGCGCGCCGGCCGTATACTCCTTTGAGATGTTCTTTAGCTGCAGCATAAACCCCTTTCAATGTTCCGGAGCATTGTCATGGAAGGGCAAAAAGATACAGTCATATGTTACCCTGCCGGATGCCCGACAGGGCAGGATGAGAAAAGATTCACTGATTGTTCAAAAGGCTCAGGAAGGCCCGCTCGTCCAGTACGGGGATGCCCAGCGACTGAGCCTTTTCAAATTTGCTGCCGGGGCTCCCGCCCAGGAGCAGGAAACTGGTCTTCCGGCTGACGGATGAAGATACGCTGCCGCCGTTGCTGAGCACCAGCGTTTCCGCTTCCTGCCGCGTCAGGCCCGGCAGGGTGCCGGTGATGACGACCGACTTGCCTTGCAGGGCCCCCTGCGCTTCCTGCCGCGGCATGTCCCGGGGCCTGACGCCCACCCTCAGCAGGGCGTCGATCATCTCAAGATTCACTCCATCCGCAAAAAAGGCGATGACAGAACCTCCTGCCACCTCTCCGACAGCGGGAATGGCGGTCAACTCCTCCAGGGAAGCCATGCGGACCTTTTCCAGCGTGCCGAAGGCCCGCGCGATATCCCGCGCGGTGGCGCGACCGATGTTGGGGATGCCGACGGCAAAGAGAAAAGCGTCCAGCGCGCAATCCCGGCTCACCGTCAAAGCGTCAATGATCTTTTCCGCTTTTTTCTCCTGAAAGCCAGGCAGCCCGATCAACTGTTCCTTCCGGAGCAGATACAGGTCCTGCGGCTCCCTCACGTCCAGCCGCTCGTACAGCGTTTCCAGAGTCTTTTCAGACAGGCTCTCGATGTTCATCGCTTCACGGGAACAGAAATGCGTCATCCGGGCAATGACCTGCGGTTTGCAGCCATCCCGGTTGGGGCAGAAGAGGTGCGCGCCGGTTTCCACAAGCGCGCTCCCGCAGGCCGGGCAAAACGCAGGCTTCAGGATTTCTTCCCCCTGGACTCCGTCTTCCACCCTGCCCAGGACCTCAGGGATGACGTCGTTAGAGCGGCGCAGCCAGACTGTGCTGCCGACAGCCAGCCGCTTGCGGACAATATCGCCGAAATTATTCAGGGTGGCCTTGCTGACCGTGACCCCGGAAAAATCGACCGGGAGGAGGTGGGCCAGCGGGGTCAACTTGCCCGTGCGCCCCAATTCCCAGCTGACGCACCGCAGCGTGGTGGTCGCCTCCTCCGCCGCGAATTTATACGCGACAGCCCAGCGGGGAAACTTGTCCGTAAAGCCAAAGGCTTCCCTCGTCTTCAAGTCCAGGATCTTGATGACGGCGCCGTCGATGAGGAAATCCAGCTCTTCCCGCTTGTTCTCTATCAGCTTTATTTGTTCCAGCACTTCTTCCCCGTCATGCCCGACATGGAGGATTGGGGAGACGGGAAAGCCGTTCTCCCGGATAAAGCGGTTCAACCCTTCCTGGCTGTCATATGGCGGGTCATCAATCGTACCGACTTCATAAAAGCGGGCGTCCAGCCTGCGCGATGCCGTTACCCTTGGATCCA
>CAZJCB010000170.1:3419-5060 GCA_964544245.1 uncultured Christensenella sp. | reverse complement strand
GACGGTATCCGCCGTGAACCCGAAGCGTTTGCGCCGCTCATAGGGCAGGAAGCGCTTGAGGCTGGTGACCACGGAGCCGGTGATGCCGCCCATGACCGCGCCCACAAACACCAGGATGGCCATGTAATACAGCAGGCTGGCTGTTTCCAGCACTACCATCGCCAGCAGCACCTGGCCCACGTTGTGCAGCACGCCGCCCACGACGCCCGCACCCACGGGGCTGACGCCTTTGGCCAGGTACACCATGAGAATCATGCCCAGCATGCTCAGCAAGCCCCCCGCCAGGCTGTACTGGATGGTCTGCAGCGTCCCGAACAGCAGGCCGGACAGGACGACCTTGGCCACCATCAGCTGCAGGGACACCGGGATGCCCAGCCAGTACAGGCACAGCAGGAGCACGCTGTTGGACAGGCCGATCTTGATGCCGGGGATGGGCCCCAGGGAGAATAGGCTCTCCAGATAGCCCAGCACCAGCATGACGGCGACAAACAGCGCCGAGAGCGCGAGTTTTTGCGTGTTTCTCAAGGATTGTCGCCCATGAGCCTGAGGGCCTGGCCGCGGGTGAGCAGCTCCAGGGACAGCTGGTGGGGCAGGCAGGTGATCCACTGCTGGAACACGCGGGTATCGATGTTCTCCAGCGTCATCACCCCTTGCTTCATGCAGTCATGGTTTGGGCAGTTGGCGCTGTGCATCATGACGCTGTCCTTGTCGATGTGAATGACGTTTTCCCATCCCCCGTCCTGGCGGATGACGATCTCGCCCGGGGCGTTGAGCGGGATGAGCCCGTAATAATCCCTGCCCTGCTTGATGCGCAGGTAGCTGTCCGCCTCTTCCAGGCCGGTCTCCGCGCCGGCTTCCCCCGTCAGCAGGCTGACGGACAGTTCTTCGCGCCGGTTGCTGGCGGGAGCGGGGCTGAGAACGCGGCTGAAGAGGAGCAACAGGAGGCCCAGCGCCAAAACGCCCGCGATGACCCAGATGTCCCTGCGCTTCAAAACCCGTCCCCCTCCTTTTCCCAGCGCATCATAGCGGTTCAAACCCCGTTTGTAAAGCGCGCCGCATTTCCCTTGTACTTCCACTTGTGCATGGAAACGGTTCTGGCATATAATGGCCCGAAAGGAGTGATGATATGGGTAAATACTTCGGGACCGACGGCTTCAGGGGCGAAGCCAGCGTTGATCTGACCGCCGACCACGCGATGCGCATCGGGCGCTTTTTGGGGCACCATTTCGGCAAGGACAAGAAAGCCAGGATCGTCATCGGCAAGGACACCCGCCTGTCCAGCTACATGCTGGAGGACGCGCTGTCCGCCGGCATCACCGCCTCCGGCGCGGACGCCTACCTGCTGCACGTCACCACCACGCCCAGCGTGTCCTTCATGACCCGCAGCGAGCGCTTCGACTGCGGCGTGATGATTTCGGCCAGCCACAACCCCTTTTATGACAACGGCATCAAGCTGCTCAACAGCAACGGGGAAAAGATGGACGAAGTCCTCATCACCCAGCTGGAGCATTACCTGGACGGCGATCCGAACGTCATCCCCTTCGCCCGGCGCGAGCGCATCGGCAAGACGGTGGACTATTACGGCGGCCGCAACCAGTATATCGGCTACCTCATCTCCCTCGCGCGCAACTCCTACAAGGG
>CAZJCB010000170.1:0-3409 GCA_964544245.1 uncultured Christensenella sp. | reverse complement strand
ACTGCGCCAACGGCAGCACCTGGATGATCGCCAAGTCCGTGTTTGACGCGCTGGGCGCGCAGACCTACGTGATCAACAACCAGCCCTCGGGCCTGAACATCAACCTGGACTGCGGCAGCACGCACATCGAGGGCCTGCAGAAACTGGTGAAGGAGCAGAGCCTGGACGTGGGCTTCGCCTTTGACGGCGACGCCGACCGCTGCCTGGCGGTGGACGAGAAGGGCAACGTCGTCAACGGCGACCATATCCTCTACATCTACGGCCGTTTCATGAAGGAGCGCGGCAACCTGACCGACAACACCGTGGTCACCACCATCATGTCCAACTTCGGCCTCTACAGGGCCTTTGACGAGATCGGCATCGGCTACAAGCAGACCGCGGTGGGCGACCGCTACGTGTACGAGTGCATGCGTGACAACGGCCACCTGCTGGGCGGCGAGCAGTCCGGGCACATCATCTTCGGCAAGTACGCCAACACCGGCGACGGCGTGCTGACCGCCATCAAGGTCATGCAGGCCATCCAGACCCGGGAACTGCCCCTGTCCAAGCTCGCCGAGCCGATGGCGATGTACCCGCAGGTGCTCAAGAACGTCAAGGTGACCGACAAGGACAAGACGCTCAGCCACCCCGACGTGCTCAAGGCCGTCAAGGCGGCCGAGAAAAAGCTGGGCACCGAGGGCCGCGTCCTCCTGCGCAAGAGCGGCACGGAGCCCGTCCTGCGCGTGATGGCCGAGGCGCACACCTTTGAGATGTGCGAGGACTGCGTCAACAGCATCATCCTCGCCATGAAGAAGAACAACCTGGTCATCGGAGGGTAAACCATGCTGAAGATCACAGACCTGTATGACCTCTCCCACAGCGCGGCCGGGGAATGGCTGAAGGGCTTCACCTGGCCCTGGGAGGCGCTGGAGGGGATCACGGACCTCATCCTGCGCCTGGGGAAGGAACTGAGCCCGGAGGAATACGACCACCCGAAGGAAGACGTCTGGATCGCAAAAAGCGCCAAAGTCTTCCCCTCGGCCTACGTCGGCGGGCCCTGCATCATCGGGCCCGAGACCGAGGTGCGCCACTGCGCCTTTATCAGGGGCAGCGCCCTGGTCGGCACGGGCTGCGTGGTCGGCAACTCCACGGAACTCAAAAACGTCATCCTCTTTGACAAGGTGCAGGTGCCCCACTACAACTACGTGGGCGACTCCATCCTGGGCTACAGGGCGCACATGGGCGCCGGCTCCATCACCTCCAACGTTAAAAGCGACAAACTGCCCGTCACCGTGCGCTGCGGCGAGGAAAAGATGCCCACGGGCCGCAAGAAGGTGGGCGCGATGATCGGCGACGAGGCCGAGATCGGCTGCAACGCCGTGATGAACCCCGGCACCGTCATCGGCCGCTGCGCCATCGTCTACCCCACCACCTGCGCGCGCGGCACGGTGCCGGAGCGCCACATCTGCACGGCGGACGGCGTGATCAAGCCCCGCACGTAAAGGGCGGCTTGCCCTTTCCCCCCTGTGACGGTATAATCATCAGGCGCGCTTGCCGCGCCTTTGGAATTTTTCAGTGGAGTGTATCAGATGAAACCAACCCAACCCATCCGGAAAACCGCGCTCGTCGCGCTCCTTCTGGCCGGCGTCCTCTTCCTGGGCGGCTGCAGCCTCATCGTCAAGGACCCGGAAGTGGACGCGAGGCAGGTCATCGTGGACGTCAACGGCGAGACGATCACCAAGGCCCGTTTCACCGAGATCTATAACAACGCCTACAACCGCGCCTACGAAGAGCAGGCGATGTACCAGCAGTACGGGCTGATCCAGCAGATCAACCTGGACCCGGAGCAGATCATGCTGGACACGCTGGACTCCGCGGCGCTGGACACCCTGCTGCACCAGAAGGCGGAGGAACTAGGCCTGAGAGAGCTCTCCGAAGAGGAGACCGCGGCCATTGAAACAGAGGCTGAGACCAGGTACCAGGACATCCTGGGCCAGGTCAAGGAAGCCTTCTTCAAGGACAGCACGCTGGGCGAGGAAGAGCTCCAAGCCGCCATGAAGGCCAAGGCCGAGGAACTGGGTTTCACGCCGGACCTGTTCGTCCAGGACGGGAAAGAGCAGGACCTGCACGAAAAGCTGCGCGCGCACTTCGCCGAGGGCCTGGCGGTCTCGGATGAAGAGGTGAAAACCGAGTTTGACGCCAGGGTGGAAAAGGCGAAGGCGGACTATGAAACCACCCCGGCTTCCTACGGCACCGCCCTCACCAGCGGCCAGCCCGTCTACTATGCCCCGGCCGGATACCGCTTTATCAAGCAGATCCTGGTGAAACTGCCCGCTGAGGACGACAGCGCCATCAAAGCCCTGCAGGGCGAGATCACCCCGCTGCAGACCGCCCTGGACGAGGCGCAGGCCAGCGCCGACAGGGTCAAGGAACTGCTCAAGGCCGAAGCCCCGAACGAGGCTGACGCCGCCTTCCTGAAGGAGCAGCAGGCCGCGCTGAGCGCCGAAGAACTTGTCCAGCTGGCCAAGCTGTCGGGCATGGAAACCCTTGAAGGCGCTGATTTGGAAACGCTGAAGGCGCTTCAGGCGAAGGTCCCGGCCTACCAGGCGCTGGAAACTGCCAGGGCTGCCTTTGACGCGAAGAACGCGGAACTGACGGAAAAGGCGGACGCGGCCTTCGCCGCTCTCCTGCCCCAGGCGCAGGAAATCCACGCGAAAGCCGCCGCCGAAGGCGCGGACTTTGACGCGCTGGTCAAGGAATTCAACGAGGACACCGGCATGCCGGAAGCCGGCTACCCCGTAAGCGCCGCCTCCACCAACTTTGTGGACGCCTTCACCCAGCCCGCCATGGCGCTTGCGAACATCGGCGACGTCAGCGAGCCCAGCCGCAGCGACTACGGCTGGCACATCATGCAGTACGCGGCGGATATCCCCGAGGGGCCCGTGGCCCTGGACACCGTCAGCGAGGCCATCCGGACCGAACTGCTGGAGCAGAAACAGGAAGAAGCCTACAACGCCGCCGTCGAGGAATGGAAAGCCGCCGCGGACATCAAGAAGTACCCGGAGCGCATGGACGACTGACCATCACCACTCATTAGGCAAACAAAGCAAAGCCCGCTTCACCGCGGGCTTTGCTGCATAGCTTCCGGCATTTTATACCCTGATCGGGTTCAGCCAGGCGCGCCTGCATTCCCCGTCAATGAGGATGACCCGCACAAAGCTCTCGCCCCGCGCGCGGTCCAGGCGGTATTCAGCCTGGGTGATGCCGCTGCCGGTGACGGCGCGGTCGTTGTTCCAGGCCAGGTCGGAGTGGAAGAGCACGGCGTCCGCCGGGGAGCAGGCGACGCGCACCGTCTCCCTGTCCAGCTCCACCTTCAGAAAACGCGGGCCCTGGGAAGCATAGAAGCGGCCGCCGCGCAGGGCGTCCATCA
>CAZJCB010000169.1:0-5110 GCA_964544245.1 uncultured Christensenella sp. | reverse complement strand
GCCTGCAGCCGCGCGCGCCGGCCATGCTCCAGGGGATCGCCTGGTCAAAGGCGCCCAGGAACATTTCATACAGCCGGAAGGCGTCCGCGCCGATCTCGTCCACCAGATCGTCCGGGTTGATGACGTTGCCGCGGGACTTGGACATCTTTTCCCCGTTCTCGCCCAGGATCATGCCGTGGCTGGTGCGCTTGGCGTAGGGCTCCGGGGCGCCGACCAGGCCGATGTCATGCAGGAAAAGGTGCCAGAAACGGCTGTAGAGCAGGTGCAGGGTGGTGTGCTCCATGCCGCCGTTGTACCAGTCCACCGGCATCCAGTAGTCCAGCGCTTCCCTGGAAGCAAATTCCGTCTTGTTGTGGGGGTCGCAGTACCTGAGGAAATACCAGCTGGACCCCGCCCACTGGGGCATGGTGTCCGTTTCGCGCCTGGCGGGCCCGCCGCAGGCGGGGCAGGCGGTTTCCACCCATTCGTGCATCGCGGCCAGGGGGCTCTCGCCCGAGTCCGTCGGCTCGTAGCGCTCCACCTGAGGCAGGAGCAGGGGCAGATCGCTTTCGGGCAGCGGCACGGCGCCGCAGGCGGGGCAGTGGACGATCGGGATCGGTTCTCCCCAGTAGCGTTGGCGGCTGAAGACCCAGTCGCGCAGCTTGAAATTGACCTTGCGCTCCGCGATGCCGCGCCCTACCAGCCAGTCGGTCATCTTCTGCCAGGCGTCCTGGGCTTTCAAGCCGTTGAACGCCCCGGAATTGACCATCACGCCGCTGTCCGTGGCGGGATACGCGGCGTTCTGCACGTCCCCGCCCGCCACGACCTCCACGATGGGCAGGCCGAAGGTTTTCGCGAATTCCCAGTCACGCCCGTCGTGCGCGGGGACAGCCATGATGGCGCCGGTGCCGTAGCCCATCAGCACATAGTCGGATACCCAGACGGGGATCTCCCCCCCGTTGGCGGGGTTGACGGCGCGCAGGCCGCGGATTTCGACGCCCGTCTTGTCCTTCTGGATCTCCGTACGCTCAAAGTCGCTCTTTTTCGCGGCCTTTTCCCGGTAAGCCCGAAGCTCATCGATGTTTGAGACCCTGTCCGCCAGCCGCTCGATCAGGGGGTGCTCCGGGGACAGCACCATGTAGGTGGCGCCAAAGAGCGTGTCCGGCCGGGTGGTGAACACCCGCAGGGTCTCCCCGGTGCCGGCCACCTGGAAATCCAGCTCACAGCCCTCGCTGCGGCCGATCCAGTTGCGCTGCTGCGCCTTCACGCGCTCGATGAAGTCGACGTTCTCCAGGCCGTCCAGCAGCTTCTGGGCGTAATCGGTGATGCGCAGCATCCACTGGTTCTTGACCCGGCGGGTGACCTCGTGCCCGCAGCGCTCGCACGCGCCGGCGACCACTTCCTCGTTGGCCAGGCCGATCTTGCAGCGGGGGCACCAGTTGATGGGCATCTCGGCCTTGTAGGCCAGGCCGTGCTCATAGAGCTTCAGGAAGATCCACTGCGTCCACCGGTAATATTCCGGGTCGGTGGTGTCCACCTCGCGGGAATAGTCAAAGGAAAAGCCCAGCCGCTTGAGCTGCTCGCGGAAATGGCCGATGTTCTGCGCGGTGACCTTCGCCGGGGGCACGTGGTTGGCGATCGCGTAGTTCTCCGTCGGCAGGCCGAAGGCGTCCCAGCCGATGGGGTAGAGCACGTTGAACCCTTCCATGCGGCGCTTCCGGGCGATGATGTCCAGCGCCGTGTTGCTGCGCGGATGGCCGACGTGCAGCCCCGCGCCGGAGGGATAGGGGAACTCGATCAGGCAGTAGTACTTGGGTTTGGAATAATCCCCGGACGCCCTGAAAACGCCCTTCTCCTCCCAGATCCGCTGCCACTTGGGCTCGATCTCCCGCGGTTCATACGGCAAACACTGCATGGCCACCCCTCCTCGTCAAGTCAGCAGAAGTATAGGCACTGCGCCGCTTTTTGTAAAGCAGGACAAGCCTTTGGACCTGTTGATCACAAAATGGATGCGCCGCTCCGGGTCCATCAGGCGCCTGCGAAGGCTGGCAAGCCTTGACAGCAAAAATGCCCCTCACTATACTGCGGAAAGAGTTGGCCCGAAAGGAAACCTGATGAAAAGAGCCTTCTTCCCGCTGCTCCTGCTCGCCCTCGTCCTGGCGGGGCCGGCTATGGCCGCGGAGGCGGAGGACATCACGGCGGGCTGCCAGTTCACGGTCGCTTCAAAGGGTTGGACCATGGAGCGGCTGTACGACCGCGACTGGGACAGCTACTGGAACGGGGAAACGGGCGGAAAAACGGTCACCATTGACTGCCCGGAACCGGCGTTCGGCCTGTACCTGTGCTGGATGGAGGAGCCCGGGGCCTGGTCCCTGGAGCAGAAAGTCGGGGGTTCCTGGCGCAAGACCGAGTTCCCGCCGGGCCCGTTCATGCACCAGTACGTCACCCTGGACGGCGCGGACGAACTGCGGCTGAAGCCAGGCGGGAACAGCAGGAAGTGGTTCGGCCTGGAAGAAGTCTTCGTCCTGGGGGCGGGGGCCGTGCCGGGCTGGGTCCAGCGCTGGGAGCAGCCCGACGGGGCGTGCGACCTTCTGCTCCTGTTCGCCCACCCGGATGACGAAGCCCTGTTCTTTGGCGGCACCGTCCCGGTGTACGCAGGCGAGCGGGGGCATGACGTAGTGGCCTGTTCCATCAGTTCCGCCACGCGCACAAGGCGCAGCGAACTGCTCAATTCCCTGTGGGCCATGGGCCTGCGCAGCTATCCGGTCTTCGGGCCCTTCCATGACAGCCATTCGCTGAAGCTGAGCACGGCTTACAAAGAGTTCGGCGAAATGAAAGTCAAGGGCTTCGCGGTGGAACTGCTCAGGAAATACAGGCCGCAAGCAGTGGTCACCCACGACCTGAAGGGCGAATACGGCCACGGGATGCACCAGATGTGCGCGGACGCCGCGCTGTACGCCTTTGTCGCGGCGGCTGACCCCGCCAGGTTTCCGGCCTCCGCAACGGAATACGGCGTGCATGAGGTAAAGAAACTCTACCTGCACCTGTATCCGGACAATCCGCTGGTGATGGACTGGGACCTGCCGCTGTCCAGATTCGGGGGCAGGACGGGGTTTGACATGGCGCTGGAAGGCTACCGGCAGCACGTATCCCAGCACCGGTATGAGCAATACAAGGTGGAGCCCCGGGACAGCGAGCAGTCCAGCTACCGTTTCGGCCTGGCGGAGACCCGCGTGGGGCAGGACCTGCTCCGAGACGATTTTCTGGAAAACATCCCTTTGGAGTCTTTCATCGTGTCGGACCCCTGAGAATGCCCCCGCCGACGCGCCCATTCATCAACCTGAGGAGGGTATCCCCATGACCATTCTGGTGACCGGCGGGGCGGGCTTCATCGGCTCGCACACCTGCCTCGAATTGCTGAAGGCGGGCTATGAGGTGGTGGTCGCGGACGACCTTCGCAACAGCCATCAGGAAGCGCTGGCCAGGGTCGAGCGGCTCAGCGGGAAACCGCTGCGGTTTTACCGCTTCGACGTAAAGGACGAGGCGCGGCTGGAGGAAGTGTTCACAAAGCACGACATCAGCTGCGTCATCCATTTCGCGGGGCTCAAGGCCGTGGGCGAGTCGGTCGCGGTGCCGCTGGACTACTACGGGAACAACCTGGGCAGCACCCTGGCGCTGTGCCGGGTGATGAAGCGCCACGGGGTATCCAGCTTCATCTTTTCCTCCTCCGCGACCGTCTACGCGCCGGGAAGCCCCATGCCGGTCCGGGAAGACGCGCCGCTGGGCTGCACCAACCCCTACGGCTGGACAAAATTCATGTGCGAACAGATCCTCAGGGACCTGGCGCAGTCCGATCCCCGTTTCAGCGTGGTGCTGCTGCGCTACTTTAACCCCATCGGCGCGCATGACAGCGGCCTGATCGGGGAGGACCCCGCCGGCATCCCCAACAACCTGCTGCCCTACATCACCCAGACGGCCTCAGGCCGGCTGAAGAGGCTCCAGATCCACGGGAACGACTACCCTACCCCGGACGGCACCGGCGTACGGGACTACATCCACGTCACAGACCTGGCCCGCGGGCACCTGAAGGCGCTGGAGTACGCGATGGGGCACACGGGCTGCGAAGCGGTCAACCTGGGCACCGGCCGGGGCTACAGCGTGCTGGAGATCATCGACGCCTTCCAGAAGGTGAACGGCGTGGAGGGTCCCTACGCCGTCGGACCCAGACGCCCGGGGGACGTCGCAGCGGTGTACGCCGCCCCGTCCAAAGCCAAAAGCCTGCTGCACTGGCAGGCCGAACTGGGCATCCGGGAGATGTGCCGGGACGCCTGGAACTGGCAGAAGAACAACCCGGAGGGGTTCGGGAAGAGAAACGAAGGCTGAACCCGCGGAAAGTGTGATGCTTTCAACAAGGGGAAGCGGGAAAGCCTGGAAGGTCACCACGCTGCGGGCAGAAAGCAGAGCCTTGGTGTCTCCACCCAGGGTGCTTCTCGGTACTGACGGGTCCGCCTGCAGAGTGACTTGCCCTGACGGGCGGACTCCAGAGAAGGCCTATCATCCTGTGTTGTCAGTAGTTGGTCCTGTTCCTTGCTTAATCGGCATTTACCCGCCTTAACCGCCGGGCCGCGCCGGACGCCCGGCGGCTAAATGGAGGGCTGAAACCCCTTGAAAAACCTCATCTTTTCAGCCCAAAAAACATTTAACCGCCGGAAATGCCGGATTTCCCTGCGTGTTCACGCGCGGCGGCTCCGGGCCTCTGTAAACCAGGGAAGGAACCGCTGCCCTGCAATCCCGGACTGGATTCCCGCCGCAGGGCCACATCGAGCACAGGGAAGTTCGGGAACGCGGGCAAGGACCGCTATCCATGCGGTAAGGCGGCCATTGAAAGCTAGAACGATGTGGGTGCGGCCCTGCGGGGCCTCCTCTTCAAAGCAAGCCTAATCCCTCCCCAGGAGAACGGGGGACTTGCACTCATGAGGGTCCGCATCTCATGCGGTCCGGTCCCATTGAACACAAGGCTGCCGAGGTTCCTGCGCTGAAGAGCAGGCCCCCTTCCTCCCCCCGAGGGGAGAAGAGGGGGGCCTCCCCCGGGTTTAAACGGAAGTTTTGAATACACCTCCCCCTCCCAATG
>CAZJCB010000168.1:4677-5166 GCA_964544245.1 uncultured Christensenella sp. | reverse complement strand
CGTGACGGTGGCTCCAAAACGCCGTGCAAGTGGTGCTGACGCAGCGTGATTTGCAGCTGCTCTTTCAGTTTACAAAACATAGCACCAAATGTCACCAAACAAGTCACCAAAAGTCAGTGGATTTTGTGCGGGGCGATTTGGTATCCTCTTCTCCGCACGCAGTTGCGTGACTGATTGTGTATGCGGAGGTGGAACGGGTGCAGGACAGGAAATTCGACAACGTCTTTGAACGCTGCCGCGCGATCCCGGCGGCGGAGGCCGCCCGTCGGGAAGGCCTTCAGCTGAAGAAACGTGGCGCGAGGGAATGGACATGCTGCCCCTTCCATCAGGAAAAGACCGCGTCGATGGCGTTTGACGAACACGGCAGGTTTTACTGTTTTGGCTGCAAGGAGCGCGGCGACGCGGTCGCCTTTGTGGCGAAGTTCCATAAGGTGCGCCCAGTTGAGGCGGCGTACAGGCTGCTGGACATGTGCGGCGGCGCAGACCTGC
>CAZJCB010000168.1:1414-4667 GCA_964544245.1 uncultured Christensenella sp. | reverse complement strand
GGACGGCGCCTGCAGCGCGAAGCACACCGCCAGGCAACATATCGATGCGGCCCGGAACAGGACGGAAAGTCCTGCCAGTCAGGGGAAAGATCCCTGGGATGACAAGGAGTTCTGCGCGGCGGTTCGCCGCCTGAGCGATGCCGAGATCCGGCTGTACCAGCTGGAGAGCGACGACCCGGAGGAGTTGATGGGGATGTACCTCGAAGCGCCGGTGGCGCTTGTGAAGTCGCCGCTACGCGGCTGTGAAGGCGCGGCTGTGCCGCTGTGAAGTCGGCTTCTGCGAAGCCTGGGAAGAGGGGAAGGACGGGGAAATCGGCGCAAGCGCCTGTGAAGTGTGACGCTGTGCGTCACGGGAAGTCGCCCTTCGGGCTGTGAAGTGCTGCTTCGCAGCGGGAAGTGCAACGCACTGCGTTGCGTAGGGGATGTAAGGTAATCGCCTCAGCATCCCAGACCATGAAACCGCAAAAAGACGCGGAACGAATGATAATCGTTCCTACGAAATTGGGACTATCTACGCAGCATGCAGTGATGCACTTTACGTGACGCATGCGTCACACTTCCCGCATCGCGCAGCGATGCACTTCCCAGCGCTGAAAGCGCGACTTCCCAGCTCGGCTTGCCGGGCGACTTTCCAGCGCTTTAGGCGCGACTTCCCGTGCCGCAGGCACTCTCCCCAGCAGCCCGCAGGCGACTTCACAGCGCTGAAAGCGCGACTTCCCAGCCCGGCTTGCCGGGCGACTTTTCAGCAGCTTTGCTGCGACTTCCCATCAACGAACTAAAAGGAGTTGATAAAACCATTGTTTGTTACAAAACAGGCTATGCGCGAGGCGGCGGACAGCCCCACGGCGCAGAAAGTGATCGACGCTGCCAAACACAGGGAGGAACTGGAAAAGAGGGGCAGGGAAGAGGCGGAGCTCCTGCGGGCTGCCTTTGAGGCGGAGCGCCCCTGGGGCCCCTTGCCGGGGCGGGAGCCGCCCGGGCCTTTTCCCGTCGGCGAGATGCCCGCCCTGGGGGCGGCGATGGCCATCACGGTGGCGGACAGTGTTCAGGTGTCGGAAGACATGGCGGCCTGCCTGGTGCTGGGGGCGGTGAGCGCCGCCGCTGCGGGGCGGGTTAGGGTACGGGTCAACGCCGCGCATGAGGAGCCCTGCCACCTGTTCATCGCCATGGGCGCGGACCCCAGCGAGCGCAAGAGCGCCTGCATGGCGATGGTGTTTGACGCGCTGTACCGCTACGAGCAGGAGGAAAACGAGCGCCGTGCCCCGCAGGTCCGCATGAGCGAGAGCACCCGCAAGATGCTGGAAGACCAGCTGGCCAAGGCCGGAAAAGAGGCGGACAAGCGGCGGATGGCCGAGCTGATCGGCGAAATAGAAGCGCTGGAAGACGTCAGGCCCTATGAGCTCATCCTGACGGACACCACGCCGGAGGCGCTGTCCAAGGCGATGGCGAGGAACGGGGGCCGCATGGCGGTGGTGAGCAGCGAGGGCGCCTTTTTCAACATCCTCAGCGGCAGTTATTCCTCCGCCGGCGCGGTCAACGTGGACGTGGTCCTGAAAGGTTACTCAGGGGAGCCGGTTCGCGTGGAGCGCGTGGGGCGGGCAGGGGAAAAGATCGACCGCGCCTGCCTGTCCCTGTGCCTGGCGGTGCAGCCCGAAATGCTCCAGGACTTCCTGAACGACCCGACGCTGGCGGCGCGCGGGATGGCCAGCCGTTTTCTGGCCATGATGCCGCGCTCTAAGGTGGGCGAGCGCAGGGAGCAGGGGATCCCGGCGGACGAAACCGTGATGGAACGCTTCGCGGAGCGCATCCGGCAGTTGCTGAGCGACAGCGCGCCGCTGACCCTGCCCCTCAGCGAGGAGGCGCGCCTGGTATACGGGAGGTGGTTTGACGAGGTGGAGCGCGACCTGAGGCCGGGCGGCGAACTGAAAGACCTGGGGCAGGGCTGGGGCGGCAAGCTGTGCGGCAATACCGCGCGCCTCGCGGGCCTGATGACCCTGCTGCGCGAAGAGCGGGAAGCGATCAGCGGGGATACGATGGCAAGGGCCGTCGCCATTGCCCGCTGGTTTCGCGACCAGGCGCTTCGGCTGATGGGCGGGGAGGTGGAGCTGTCCCCGGAGGCGAACGAGATGCTGGGCTGGCTAGTCCGGCGGGGGGAGAACGGGGTGAGCCAGGTCAAGATAAAGCAGGCCATCCGAAGACGGACGACGTTCAACAAGACGGAAACGGTCCAGGACGCCTTTACGGAGCTGAGCGGCGCGGGGTTCATCCGCTTTGTTGACCCGCCCAAGCGCGATGGCGCTGGCCGCCCCTCCTGCCAGCTATTGGAGCTGCACCCCAGCCTGCTCAAGAGCGGGACCGAACCGGCGGACGGAGGGTAGGAATTTATAGGATTTCCAGTACATTTCAAGCCCTATTTCCAGTACATGAACGATCGACAGAAAAGTGAGGTGGATCAAGGGGTTTCAGGCCATCCGATGAATTGTTAGGATTTTTAGTACATGACCCCGGGCGTCTGAAAAAATCGGGCAATCAGAAACAGGAAAGCTCCGCATATATATGTGTGTATATGTGTGTGTAGGGTATTGTTTTCCGACGGGGAAGGTGAAGCGATTGAGAAGCATGCGCTCTGCGCATGAGAAGCAATAGAAAAGCGATCGGAGACGACTGTGAAGACGGCGCCGGAGGCGCCTGTGAAGAGCTGCTGCGCAGCGTGAAGAGTGACGCTTTGCGTCACGGGAAGTGCAACGTTTCGCGCTGCGGGAAGTAGGGGAGGCGGTGCTGTAGGGAACGCATATCATGCGTTCCGTGCCCCCGCAGGTTGTAGGGAACGCTCGTCGCCCCGGCTTCCACTCCCGTCCCGTAAACCGCGATATGCGGGACTAGCGCTTCAGCGTGGCGACTCTTCCGCTGAAAGCAGGCTTTCAGCGGGCGGAGCGGGAACCGAATATTATCGCGTTCCGCACCATGGTCAACGGATACGAAACAAGGGAACGGGGAACCCGGAACGATTGATAATCGGTTCCCCATAAACCCGGGAAATGACCGCGGAACGATTGATAATCGTTCCCTACAACACCCCCTATCGCTTCACCGGCGCATCTGCGCCGCCCCAGGATACAGGCTATTAATACTAGCAATTCCCGGAGACCTCAAAAAAGTAAGGAAAATCAAGGGAATTCGGAGATCCGGGACCAGGCTGGCAATAGGGCTGACAAGGGGAGAGCAAATACTGGCAATTCGGGCTGCGCCGCAG
>CAZJCB010000168.1:0-1404 GCA_964544245.1 uncultured Christensenella sp. | reverse complement strand
CCCTACGAGCGCAACCCCCCGTGGTAGGTACTATAAATCCTATAAATTCACGGAAGGGTCAAAAAAGCGAGGAAAATCAAGGCATTTCATGGTTGAGACGATGTACTGTAAATAGGGATGATAATGTACTGGAAAATACTATTAATTCCGGCCGGGGCGTGTGAAACGCCGAACAGACAAACGGCATACTGGTAAATTTGACACGGAAACCTTTGTAAAATATACTCCCTCTTCGCGCGACGCGTTATCTTTCAGAAAATCGGAGGTTTGGAATGAGCGGGAATCGACCCGTACGGACCCGTATGCCGAAGTCAAGGGCCGGCTGCGCGAGCGGCGGCCAGTGGACTCCGGTACCAGCCAAGGCGGAATACCGGAAGATATACGTAAAGGAGAGGCATTTGACGGCATGGCAGATTTGAAGACATCGTGGGGCAAGGGCATGACGGCCCGTGAGCTGTTGGAGAGCTACGGCCCTCTGGTAAGAGAACTGGACGCGCTTCATCGGGAACTGGATCTGTGCCTGCGCAACCGGGACAATGATTCGCTGGATCCGGAACACTGGGACCGCAACGTCCGCGTCCTGGAAGGCAAAGTGGAGGCGAAAAGCAAAGAGGAGAGGGCCTGCCGCATGCGCATCGATCACGCCCTGATCCAGCTTCAGAACAAATCGGAACGCCAGCTTCTCACCCTTCGTTTCGTGGACCTCCTGTCCCATGAAGAGATCAGCGAGGTTACCTCCTTTTGCAAGCGCCACATCTTCCGCACTCAGCGCAACGCGATTGAACGCATGCAGGAGATCATGAATTACGAATAAAACCCAAACGATGTTATAAACGCTATGATCCGAGGTTCCTTTCCGTCCTGTCACCCTCCCATTCAGTCAACGCAGACTCCGCCGCAGTTCCCTCTCTCGACATCGACATAACGAATAAATTCTCCTCGTATCGCTGCGTTTATCCCATCGATTTGGTATAGATCATAATAGAATACGGTTTTATGCAAAAGGCGCCCATGCCGGGCGTCTTTCTTTTTGCGTTATTCAAAGGTTACATTGAGTTTCTTCCCGATGCCCGCGGCCAGCGCCTGCAGCGTGGCGATGGTAGGGCTGCACGAACCGCGTTCGATGCGGCTGATGTTGGATTGCCTTATGCCGCTGCGTTCCGCCAGTTCCTGCTGGGTCATGTTCTGAGCGATACGGGCTGCGATCAGAGCACGGGTCACTTCAAACTCAGCGCGGGTGTTTTCCTGCTCAGCGCGGAACGCAGGATCCTGCATTTGTTTTTTGTAATATTTGCGGAAATCACTCATTCCCGTTTCTCCTTTCATAGTCTTCCTTGTACTTTTTCGCCAGGGCGATTTCTGCCCCGGGCGTCTGGTTGGTCTTTTTGATGAAGCCGTTGGTCA
>CAZJCB010000167.1:0-5166 GCA_964544245.1 uncultured Christensenella sp. | reverse complement strand
GAGATGTACATGTTTTTCGCGGCGTTGGTGAAATTCCCGCTGCGCAGGATGGTCATGATGCACTCCGCGCTCTTGACGCTGATCATCCGACCTCCTCCTTTCCATAAGCCATCGATTATACGTATCATAATCGAATTTCGATTTGACGGATATCTATCCTTTGTATATCATAAAAACAAATTAGGCGCAATCCGTTGTTTTCGCTCTGCCGCGTCAAGGGGAACGCGATGGGAATCCGGTCAAAGATGGAAATGGTCATCAGCCGGTTCACATATATTTGAAGGAGGGATCTCTCATGAAAAAACTGGTCAGCATCCTGGTCGCCGCGCTGCTCCTGGCAGGAGCCTTCTCTGTTGCATCCGCCGAATGGACGTTTGAGCGGAAAGTCGACATCGTCTGCCCCTGGGGCGTCGGCGGCGGCGCGGACAGCACCATCCGCCCGATGGCCAACCTGCTCAAGGACATCGTCGGCCAGCAGGTCGACGTGCTGAACGTGGAAGGCGGCGGCGGCGTCAACGGCGTCGAGTTCACCTACAAGCAGCCCGCCGACGGGTACACCTTCATGCTGGGCACCCAGTCGCTCATCATGCAGGACCTGCAGGGAAACCTCTCCATGGACTACAAGAACGAGTTCATCCCCGTCGCCAAGCTGGTGCATTCCATCAACATCATCGCGGGCTCCAGGAAAGCCATGGAGGCCAAGGGCTACACCAGTTTCTCCACCATGATCGAATACGTCAAGGCGCATCCCTTTGAGGTCAGCGTGGGCATGCTGACGGCCACCGGCGCGGACGGCGCCTCCCTCAAGCAGGCCCTGGCCGGCCTGGACGTCCTGGAAGTCTCCTACGCCTCCGGCGCCGAGATGAACGCTGCGCTCATGGGCGGCCACATCGACATGATGATCACCGGCACCGACGAGATCAAGGGCCTGATCGAGTCCGGCGATGTCATTCCGCTGGTCGCCTGCGTGGAAAACCGGATGAAGCTCTATCCGGACATGGAGTCCACCGGCGAACTGGGCATCGACTCCTACATCGGCACCTGGCGCGGCATCTTCGCCAAGAAGGGCACTCCCCAGGAAGCCATCGACGCGCTGGTAGCGGCCGTCGCGCAGGCGGTGGAGACCCAGGCCTGGAAGGACTTCCTGGTCCAGGGCGCCTATGACGAGCGCCCCGGCTTTGAGACGGGCGAAAAGTTCATGGAGCTGTGGAACAGTGAGTATGCGATCTTTACCGAATACCTCCGCGAGGAAGGCGTTCTGGCCAAGGAGTATTGATTCCAAAGGTTGGCTGAAAACAAACGGGGAGAGGGGGCATTTGCCCCCTCCCTCCACAAAGGAGATGATCCGCTTTGTTTGAACTGATCCTCAATGTGCTTCTCCTGCTGTTTTTTGTCTATACGCTGGCCTTTCACGTGCTGGAGGCCCCCATCCCCGCCAAAGTGCAGAGGAACCCCTACGCCTTGCAGCCGGGCATCTGGCCCACCGTGCTGCTGGTCATCCTGATCGTCCTGATGGTCCTCAATATTCTCAACCTGATCAGGAAGAACAGGGGCAAGGAATCGTTCAGCCTGAAAAGCTTTGCTGGCAGCGTCCCCGCGTTCTTCAGGAGCAAGGTGTTCTTCGGGATCCTGATCGTCGTCGTCGCTTCCTTCGTCCTGGAGCCGCTGGGCTTCATGGTGACCTGTTTCCTGCTGCTCGCGGCGTACGGCTTCCTGCTGGGGGACAGGAAATACTGGCGGCTGCTGCTGGTCGCCCTGCTGGTGACGCTGGTGCTCTACATCTGCTTTGGCGTGCTGCTCCAGGTCAACCTGCCGCGCGGCACGGTGCCGTTCCTGCGCAACTTTGCGCTGTTCCTCGAACAGCTCATTTCCTGAGGAGGGTAGCATGAACTTAGGAGAGATGTTTATTTCCGGCCTGTCCATCGTATTCCAGCCGGGCATGCTGCTGATGGTCCTGCTGGCCGTGGTGCTGGGCACGGTCTTCGGCGCGCTGCCGGGCGTGAGCGCGACCATGGCGGTTGCCCTCGGCCTTCCCTTTACCTATACCATGGGCCCGGTCCAGGCCATCGTGTTCCTGGTCGCCATCTATTGTTCCTCCATCACCGGGGGCAGCATTTCCGCCATCCTCTTCAAGATCCCGGGGGTGCCCTCCAGCGCGCCGACGACCTTTGACGGCTACCCCATGGCGCAGCAGGGCAAGGCCGGCAAAGCGCTGGGCGTGGCGCTGGTCACCTCCGCCATCGGCGGCACCTTCGCGGCGCTGGCCATGTTCATCCTCAGCGGTCCGCTCAGCCAGGCGGCGCTGTCCTTCGGCCCCAGCGAGATGTTCGCCATCACCTTCCTGGGCCTGTCCATCCTGACCAGCCTGGACTCCAAAAACGTCCTGCGCACCCTGATTTCCGGCGTCCTGGGCCTCCTGCTGGCCTGCATCGGGCAGGACCCGATGTACGGCGTGCAGCGCATGACCTATGGCTCCAAGCAGTTCCTTTCGGGTATCGAGATGATCCCGCTGCTCATCGGCGTGTTCGCGGTCACCGAGGTGCTCAAGCAGACGGGCGAGGAGAAAAAGCTCAAGGCGTCCGACGGGATCGGCGGCGGCAAGGTCAACACGGAGATGCCGACCCTGAAAGAATGGCTGTCCATCAAGTGGATCATCCTGCGCAGCTCCATCGTCGGAACCATCGTCGGCATCCTGCCGGGCGCGGGCGCGACCATCGCATCCTTCATGAGCTATTCCATGGAGACCAGGCTGTCCAAGCACCCTGAAAAATTCGGCACCGGCATCATCGACGGCGTCGCGGCCTCGGAAACCGCCAACAACGCGGCGACCGGCGGCGCGATGGTGCCCCTGCTCTCCCTGGGCATCCCCGGCGGCAACGCCGCGGCGGTGATGATGAGCGCGCTGGTATTGAAGGGCGTGCAGCTGGGCCCCCTGCTCCTGATCAACCAGCCGGACTACCTCAGCGGCACCTTTGTTTCCATGATCGTCACCAACATCGTCATGGTCTTCGTGGCCATCCTCATCGCCAAAGTGTTCGCGCAGATCCTGGCCATCCCCTATTCCTACCTGGGCCCCATCATCATCATGCTGGCGCTCATCGGTTCCTACGCGACCAACATGAGCATCTTCGACGTGAAAATCATGGCGTTCGCCGGCATCGCGGGGCTCCTGTTCAGCGTACTGAAGTTCAACAGCGCCGCGCTGATCCTGGGCCTGGTCCTGGGCAAGATCTGCGAGGGCAACTTCAGCCGCGCCTTCACCATCAGCCGGGGCAGCCTGTGGACCATGTTCAACAAGCCCATCGCCGGCATCATCATGCTGGTGTGCATCCTCGCCCTCATCTACCCGATGGTGTCCCCCTTCATCAAGAAAAGACTGAAACCCGCCGGGAACGGCAAAAAGTAGCATCAAAACAGGGGCACGGGCGCGGGCCTGTGCCCCTCTTCGGGAGCATCGTTTGCCCATCATCTACACCCTGCTGGCGGCCGCGGCCGCCGGGCTGATCCTCAACAGGCTGCGCGTGCCCGGGGGCATGATGGTCGGCGCCGTCATCGGCGCCTGCACCCTGAATCTCACGCTGGGGAATGCCCAGATGCCCTCCTTCTTCAAGACCGCCGCCCAGATCGTGGCGGGCGCGTTCGTGGGCGCCGGCGTCAGCCGCGGGGAACTGGGCGAGATGCGCAAGGCCCTCAAACCGGCGGTCATCGTCATCCTGGGCCTGCTCGTCCTGAACGTCCTCTCCGGGCTGGTCATCCACCGGATCAGCTCGATCGGCCTGCTGACCGCCCTGCTGTGCACCACGCCCGGGGGCATCAGCGACATCCCCATCGTGGCGGCGGACATGGGCGCGGACGCGTCCAAGGTGCTGGTGATGCAGTTCGTCCGCTACATCGTCGGCATCGGCATATTCCCAACGCTCATCGGCAGGATCACCGCGCAGGAAACCCAGGACGCCGGGGGGGCGGCCCAGGGGAAGAAACCCAGGGGGGAAGGGGTGCTTCCTGTCCTCCTGACGCTGCTGGCGGCAACGGCCGCGTGCCTGCTGGGGAAAGCGACCGGGATCCCGGCGGGGACGATGGCTTTCGCGACCATCGGCAGCATCGCGTTCAAGCTGCTCTACCCCAGGGCCAGCCTGCCGCGGAACGTGCGCAAGGCCGCCCAGTGCCTGTCGGGCGCCTACGTCGGCGCGGGCATCGGCGTGGCGCAGCTGATGGAGCTCCGCCTCCTGGCGGGCCCGGCCTTCGTCCTGGTCCTCACCCTGGCCACGGGGACGCTGCTCATCGGCACGGCGCTCAGGCGGATGGGGGCGTTCAGTTTCCGGGAGGCCATGCTGGCCGCGACGCCCGCCGGGGCGAGCGACATGGCCCTGATCTCCGCGGACCTGGGCATCCGCAACATCCGGCTCATCCTGCTGCAGGTGATGCGCATGATCTCCGTCATCACTTTCTTCCCCACTCTGCTCAAACTGGTCGCCGGCTGGCTGGCCTGACCTGATCCCTGGCCACGAACTCATGGAGGTAGAAAACATGCGGCTGCTTCAGACCGCGCTCGCGGGGACCCTGGAATCCAGCGACGCGCAGGTGATGGTGGAAAACGCCGGGAACGGCATCGAACTGGACATCGAGTCTGACGTCATCAACCAGTACGGCCGGCAGATCAGGGAGACGGTCCTGGAGACCCTGGCCCGGCTGGGCGTCCAGAACGCCCGGGTGAAGGTCATCGACAAGGGCGCGCTGGACTGCACGCTCCGGGCGCGCGTGGAATGCGCGGTGTTCCGCGCCTGCCGGGTGGACAGGGACTATCCCTGGGGAGGAGCGGTCAGATGACAAGGGAACAGAGGCTCAAGCGCCTGCGCCGCTCCATGCTGTTCGTCAGCGCCCAGCGGCCCGCGCTGCTCAAGGACGCCTATGTCTTCAGGCCCGATTCCCTGCTGCTGGACCTGGAGGACGCGGTGGCGGAAAACCAGAAGGACGCCGCGCGCTTTTCCCTTTACCATGCCCTGAAGACGGTGGATTACCGGGGCGTGGAGCGGGTGGTGCGCATCAATGGGCTGGACACCCCCCACTGGCGGGAGGACATCCGCGTGGCGGTGGCCGGGGGCGCCGACGTGGTCCGCGTCGCCAAATGCGAAACGGCGGACGACTTGCGGACCGTCGTGCGCCACG
>CAZJCB010000166.1:2060-5313 GCA_964544245.1 uncultured Christensenella sp. | reverse complement strand
TTTTCATGGCATTTTGGAGTCATTATAGAGGACAGCTTAACCTATTGACAGGTGATGTTATTCTGGTTGCATACGGGACATTGGGAAAATCATCTCCCCAGTCGCAATAAGGAGTTTCTAAACAAGCTATACATTAAGTCCCTGTTGCCCGTACCCTGTCAATCGACAAAATCCGCCCAAGTTCCGGGCGGCAGATGGCGGTTATGATGATGTGTTTATTCCTTTACAGCGCCGCTGGTCAGGCCGCCGATGATGTATTTCTGGAGTCCGACAAAGACAATCAGCACCGGAATAACCAGAATCGTCCCGTAAGCCATTATCTGGTTCCATTTGGTCCCGTACTTGTCCATGAACTTATAAATGTTCGCCGTAAGGGGCCGCATGGCTGTCTTGACATTGAACGTCATAGAGTAGATAAGGTCGTTCCATCCGTGCAGGAAGCAAAACACCATGCAGGTCACCAGCCCGACGCGGGCGATGGGAATCATGATGCGCGTAAAAGAGGTAAACGCGTTGCAGCCGTCGATACGGGCTGCTTCGTCCAGTGACTTGGGCAGGCTGAGAAAGAAGGGACGCATGATGACAACAATAAAGGGGATGGACCCGGTGGCAATCGCCATGACAGGCGCAGGGTAGCTGTTGAGCAAGCCTGCCTTGGTGAACATCAGGTACAGGGGTGTCAGCAACAGGGAACCCGGCATCATCTGTGTGACAAGGAAAACCAGGATGATGATGCGCTTGCCCGGGGTCTTGAACCGCGCCAAACCGTAGGCAGCAGTACAGCCAAGCACGGTTGATAACACCATGTTGGAAGCGGCGATAATAAAACTGTTGCGGAGCGAGAATAGAAAGTCGTTGTCGTTCAGCTGTGTGACCCAGGGGCTGAAGCTGAAGTTCCTCGGCCAGAAAGAGATGTTCTTGTCAAAAATCTCCACATCCGTTTTAAAGGAGGAGATCAGGATCCAGTAAAGGGGAAACAGGAATATCAGGGCGACGAGGAATGCAACAAGGTCCATGCCCAGTTTTTTTGCAATCGTACGGCTGCTTTCAGCCCTCAATTTCTTTTCAACCCTGTCCATCATCTCACATCGCCTCGTCTTTCTGAATCAGCCTGAGGTAGAAAACGCCCACGGTCATCAAACAGACAAAGAGGATGATTGCGCTGGCGGATCCGACCGAAAAGTTGAACAGCGTAAAACTCTGCCTGTAGCTGTAGGTGGACACCACCTCCGTTGCGTTCAGGGGGCCTCCCTTGGTCATCATAAAGACCAGGTCGAAGACCTTGAAAGTGTAGATGAAGCCAAGCATCAGCACGGACAGGATGGAAGCCTTCAACATGGGAACGGTGATGAGGAAGAACTTCTGAAAGACGTTGCAGCCGTCGATTGCCGCGCTTTCGTATATGTCCGCAGGGATATTGCTCATGCCGGTCGTCAGCAGGAGCATATTGAAAGGAATGCCAATCCAGCAGTTGGTGATAATGACTGCCCACATGGCCAATTTAGGGTCAATCAGCCAACCCGGCGGGCTGCCGGAAAGCAGGCCGAAGACCTTGAGCAGTTCGTTGATGACCCCGCCTTCTGTCAGGAACATGTACTTGAACAGCAGGCCTGTCACGGAGATGGGCATCATCCAGGCGACCAGCATCATGCCGCGGACCGGCTTGGCGAGGTGGAATTTGGCGTTGAAGAAAACCGCCAGGACAAAACCAATGGAAAACTGCACCGTGATGCAAGCCAGCGTAAACCAAAGCGTCTGCAGGAAGGCTTGCTGGAATTCCCTGTCGCGGAAGATGTTCAGGTAGTTTTCAAAACCGATGAAGACAGCCGCGTTGTTTTTGAAGTTCATGACCGTCAGGTTCCGGAACGAGAGGATGAAATTATACACCAGGGGATAAACCATCAGGACCAGCATGTATAGGATGGCGGGCAGCACAAATACCAGTCCTGTCAGTTGGTCCCGCTTGCGCATCAGAAATTTTTGCATCCGGGAGCCTCCTCCTATAAAAAAGTCCGGGACGCCCGTACGAACGTCCCGGACAGTCGGTCAGTTAATTGCCAAGAATCGCCTTGACCGTCGCAGCCGCGTCATTCAAGGCTGTCTGAGCATCCTTGGCACCCAGGAACACCTCGTGCTCGGCGACGGAGATGGCGGTGGAGATTTCCGGCCAACGCGGATGCGGACCACGTGGCATGGCGTACTGCATGTTCTCGGCGAACACACTGAAGATGGGGTCGACAACCCAGATGTCCTTGGAAGCGGTCGAGTCCGCCCTGGGGGAGAACTTGCCGGCCACTTCGCAGAAGTCCGCGGACACTTCCTTGCTCATCAGGTATTTGAGGAATTCAAAGGCGGCATCAACATCCTTGCAGGCTGTGGTAATGCCGAAGTTCTCCCCGCCCAGAACAGAAGCATGCACGCCATTATCCGCGCGCGGGACTAATGCCACCGCCCAGTTCTTATCAGGCGCGAGTTCTTTGACGGATGCCACGTTCCACGGGCCATTCACCTGCATGGCGACATTCCCGGAAATAAACTGGTTGTTACAGTCGCCCTGGGTGAAGTTGACGATATCCTTTGGCATGGAACCGTCCAGGATTAAATCGTTAAGGAAGGTCAACGCTTCCACACAGCCTTCACCGTTGAGTTCTTCCAGTTTGCCGCCGGCAGAGATGAACCAGGGCATGAACTGGAATGTGCCTTCCTCGTTCTTGACAGCGGAAATCGCCAGGCCATAGCGCCCGACCGAGGGATCCGTAAGAGCCTTGGCCACTTCGCGCAGCTCGCTCCATGTTTCGGGCACCTTCTGGCCGGCTGCTTCCAACATATCCACATCATAGAAAAGGCAGAGGCAGTTGCTGTTGTGGGGAAGCCCGTAGATTCTCCCGTCCTGTGTGCAGCTGTTCAGTGGACCGGGAAAGAACTGATCCAGCTGGCCCCATTCGTTGAGCTGATCCGTGATATCCGCGAAGACGCCCATCTGGATGTAGGACGCCATGTCGGGGTTATCAACCATGCCGATGTCCGGCAGCTCGCCGGAAATCGCGCCCATCTGGTATTGGCGGAGCAGGTCTTCGCGGGCGACGAATTCGTAGGTTATGTGGATCCGGTCCTGCATGGCGTTGAAATTGTCGATGTCCTTCTGGAAGACAGAGCCATCAGAATACTCATAGTCGGTCCCGAAATAGTGCCAGAGCGAAAGTTCCACCTTACCCTCGGCAGACACGCCCAAAGCGGTCACCGAGAGCAGCAG
>CAZJCB010000166.1:0-1960 GCA_964544245.1 uncultured Christensenella sp. | reverse complement strand
CCAAGCCCCAGGATGGGCGCAACCAGCACATCAGGGCCAAACATGTACTCGTCCTCGCAGTTCACGGCCTCGTCATCTTTGGGGAAGTCGTAGAACAGCGGCCGCATCACCGGCGCACCATTTTTATGCGTCTCCTCCATCAGTCTGCGGATGTAGGGCTTCATGCTTTCACGCAGGAAGAGATAATGCTTCAGGATGCCATAGGCTTCCTCTCCGTAACTCCACACTTCGTTGGGGCCTCCGGTGTGGGCTTTGCTCCCGTCGGCGGATGCCTCGCCGTTGAGCCGGTCTCCATGCAGGCGGAATACGGGACAGAACGCGCCGAACTGGAACCAGCGCACCAACAGTTCGCGGTATTTGGGATCATTCTGGTCGCCGCCATGAAAACCGCCGATATCTGTCGTCCACCAGGGGATGCCAGCCATGCCCATGCTCAGCCCGATAGCTAGCTGTTCACGCAGCGTGCGGAACGTGGTGTCGATGTCGCCTGACCATACCAAGGCACCGTAGCGCTGGCTGCCCGCCCAGGCACAGCGCAGCAGGTTTAGCGGGTTCTCCTGCCCAGCCGCAGTCATGCCGTCATAAAAGTTTTTGGCGTACCTCACCGGGTAGAGATTGCCGATCTGCAGGTTTGACCCCAGATGATAACGGTAGTTGTCAAAGTCATACACCTTGTATTCCGGTTCCGCTTCATCCAGCCAGAAGATACGGATGCCGCGGTCATAATAGTTCTTTTTCACAACGTTCCAGACAAACTCGCCCGCTTCGGGGTTTGTCGCGTCATAAGCCAACGTGTTGCCACAGAAATCAAGCCCTACCCGCAGTCCGCGTTCTGTCCTGATGAGGTAACCTTTCTCCAGCATTTCATGGAAGTTCTCACTTTTGTAATCCACAAAGGGCCAAACAGACACCATCAGTTCGATGCCCAGGTCCTTCAGTTCGCGCACCATGGCATCAGGGTCGGGAAACTCCCGTTCATCAAAGCGCCAGTCGCCCTGGTAGGGCCAGTGAAAGAAGTCCGCCACGATGACTGACATCGGCAGACCCCGTTTCTTGTGTTCCCGTGCTATGCTCAACAGCTCTTCCTGCGTACGGTAGCGTAGCTTGCACTGCCAGAATCCCATCGCATAATCCGGCATCATCGGCGCATAACCGGTGACGGAAGCGTAATTTCTCGCAATGTTCGCTGGAGTATCCCCCGCGGTAATCCAGTAATCCAATGCCTTGGTGCTGCTTGCATACCATTCAGTCATGTTCCTGGCGAAGGACACACGCCCGATGGAGGGATTGTTCCATAAAAAACCGTACCCCTGACTGGATACCATGAAAGGCACGCTGGCCTGGGAATTGCGGTGCGCAAGTTCCATCACAGTGCCCATCTTGTCAAGGCAGCCATCCTGGTACTGCCCCATGCCGAAGACCTTCTCCCCAGGATTGGGCTCAAAGCGCATGAACAGTTCATAATCCCCGCCGATAATCGGCTTGAAACCGCGCCCCATAATCTCCAGCGCGCTGACAGTGGTGAAGCCGCCCTTGCGACTGCGCCATTGTTCTTCCAGCAGTAGTTTGCCTTCCTGGTTATAAAAAGTCAGGGCACCTCCCCTGTCAATCTTTGCAGTTATCTTTCCATTGGTAATGGAAGCGGTCTGGCCCTGGATATGGATCGCCGCCTGATAACGTCCGGGCTCCATTGTCAGCGCCCAGACCTCTTCGGGCATATTTGCCTGACAGGTCGCGCGTACGCGAAGCGAATCAACCCCCCAGGGCTCAACCCAAAGCTTTTCGCAGTCCTCCTGGCGAATCAGTCGGTTTCCCACTTGTTTGAGAATTGCCATGTTGTACCTCCGCTCTAGATATATCTTTCTGGCTATAATACCCCTTCACCATTATTATTGGTCCAAGAGGATATCTACTATGGCCTGACTATAGCAGTAGAATTTTAATATGTCAAGGCACCGAC
>CAZJCB010000165.1:0-5325 GCA_964544245.1 uncultured Christensenella sp. | reverse complement strand
GAGCAGCTGTTTCTGGCCCGAGGAGATGTTGTCCGCCTCCTCGTTGATTTCCATGTTGTAGCCGCCGGGCTGGGTGAGGATGAAGTGGTCGGCGTGAGCGAGTTTGGCAGCTTCTTTCACTTCCTCGTCCGTGGCGTCCGGGCGCCCGTAGCGGATGTTGTCCATGATGGTGCCGGAGAAGAGCCAGGTGTCCTGCAGCACCATGCCGAAGGCAGCGCGGGCGTCTTTCCGCTCAAGGGCCTTCAGGTCGGTGCCGTCCAGGGTGACGCGCCCGGCCAGCGGGTCGTAAAAGCGCATGAGCAGCTTGACCAGGGTGGTCTTGCCGGAGCCGGTCTCCCCGACGATGGCGCAGGTCTGCCCGGGGAGCACGCACAGGGAGAAGTCGTGGATGACGATCTTTTCCGGGCTGTAGCCGAAGCGGACGTTCTCAAAGCAGACGCGGCCCTTTACGGCGGGCAGCGCGGGCGGGTTCGCCGGCTCCGCTTCCTCCCCGATGTCCAGGAAGGCGAAGACGCGCTCGGCCGCGGCGGCCATGGTCTGGATCTGCCCGGTGATCTGGGAAAACTGCATCAGGGGCTGCATAAAGTTGCGCACGTACTGGATGAAGGCCTGGATGTCGCCCACGGTGATGAGGCCCATGGCGGCCTGCGCCGCGCCGAACACGGTGACCAGCAGGTAGCCCAGGTTGCCCACGAAGGACATGATGGGGTGCATCAGGCCGGTGAAAAACTGGCTCTTCCAGGCGCTCTCGTAGAGTTCCCCGTTCTTCTTTTCAAAGGCCGCCAGGGAGGACGCTTCCTGCCGGAAGGCCTGCACCACCAGGTGCCCGGCGTAACTCTCCTCCACCTGGCCGGAGATGTCGCCCAGCAGTTTCTGCTGCGCTTTGAAATACTTCTGCGAGCGGGAAAAGATCAGCCCGGCCAGCGCCATGGACAGCGGCACGACCATCACCACCAGCAGCGCCATGAGCGGGCTGATGGTGATCATCATGACGAGCACGCCCAGCAGGGTCGCCAGGCCGGAGATGAGCTGGGTGAAGACGTTGGAGATGTTCTGCGCGACGGCGTCCACGTCGTTGGTGATGCGGGAGAGCACGTCGCCCACGCTGGTCTTCTCGTAATAGCCCACCGGGACGCGGTGGATCTTCTCCCCGATGTCCCCGCGCATCGTCCGGCTGATGTCGGCGGTCACGCCGGCCACCAGGCGCTGCATGAGGAAGGAGAAGAAGGCGCTGGCGAGGTAGAGCCCCAGCAGGAAGAGCAGCACCTGCGACACCCGGGAAAAGTCGATGCCCCCGCTGCCGCGCACGCGGGCCACGAGGCCCTCAAAGATGGCGGTGGTCGCCTGCCCGGTGATCTTGGGGCCGAAGATGCCGATCACGGCGCTCAGCGCCGAGAGCAGGGCGCAGACGTAAAGTTTGGCGCGCCAGGGGCGCAGCGTTTTCAGCAGGCGTTTGACCGCCGACTTGAAGTCCTTGGGTTTCTCGACTGCCATGCCGTGCCCGGGGCCGCCCGGCCCGCCGGGCCCGCCCGGTCCGCGCCGGCGCTCTGCGGATCTCTTTTCAGACATGGGAAGCGCCTCCTTTCCCGGCCAGCTCCGCTTCGGAGAGCTGGCTCCTGGCGATCTGCCCGTAGGCCGCGCAGGTGGCCATCAGTTCCTCATGGGTGCCCTGGCCGGCCAGGCGGCCTTCGTCCAGCACCAGGATGCGGTCCGCCTGCATGACAGTCGCGATGCGCTGGGCGACGATGAGCACGGTGGTGTCCGGCAGGTTCTCCTTCAGCGCCTGGCGTACCAGCAGGTCGGTGCGGTAGTCCAGCGCGGAAAAGGAATCGTCAAACAGGAGGAGGCGGGGCCTGGCGGCGATGGCGCGGGCGATGGACAGGCGCTGCTTCTGCCCGCCGGAGAGGTTGCCCCCGCCCTGGGCGACGGCGCCGCCGTAGCCCTCCTCCCGCTCCAGTACGAAACGGTCCGCCTGGGCGAGCGCCGCGGCGCGTTCCATCTGCGCGTCGGGCATGCCCCCGTCGGCGTATTTGATGTTGTCCTCGATGGTGCCGGAGAAGAGCACGGCGTGCTGGGGCACGAAGCCGATCTCCCCGCGAAGTTTCGCGAGGTCCATCTCGCGGATGTCCGTGCCGCCCAGTTTAACGCTGCCTTGGGTGACGTCAAAGAAGCGCGGGATGAGGCTGAGCAGGCTGGACTTGCCGGAGCCCGTCGCGCCGATGACGGCGGCGGTCTCGCCCGGGGCGATGGTGAAGTTCAGGTCGTGCAGGACCTCTTCCTGCGAGTCGGGGTAGCGGAAGGAAACGTGCTCAAAGCGCAGTTCCCCCGCCGGCCCTTCCGGCTCCGGCCCCGGGCTTTCCGGGCTCTTGACGGAGGGGACGGTCTTGAGGACTTCCTGCACGCGCCCCGCGGCCACCTCGGCCCGGGGCAGCATGACCGCGCCGGCCATCGCCATCATCATGAAGGCGAAGGCGATCTGGATGGTGTAGCTGATGAAGGCGATCATGTCGCCCACCTGCATGCGCCCGGCCTCGATCCCCAGCGCGCCGAACCAGAGGATGGCCAGGGTGACGCCGTTGATGATGAGCATCATCAGGGGCATGACGTAGCTGAAGGCGTAGTTGATGAAGCGGTTGACCTCCGTCAGGTCCTCGTTGGCCTTGCCGTAGCGGACCGTTTCCTGCCCTTCCCGCCCGAAGGCGCGCACCACCTGCACGCCGGTCAGGTTTTCCCGGGCGACCAGGTTCATCCGGTCCACCAGCGTCTGCAGCTTCTTGAACTTCGGCGTCACCACCGAGGCGATGACCACCACCAGTGCCACCATAACGCCCACCGTGACCGCCACGATCCACCCCAGGCCGGTCCTGGCCTGCGCGACGCGGAGGACGCCGCCCGCGGCCATGATGGGCGCGTAGAGCAGCATGCGCAGGATCATCACGGAGGACTGCTGGATCTGGTTGACGTCGTTGGTGGAGCGCGTGATGAGCGAGGCGGTGGAGAAACGGTCGACTTCCGCGCGGGAGAAGGACAGCACCCGGCTGTAGACCTGCCGCCTGAGGCCCCGCCCGATGCGCGCGCCGGCCCGGCCGGAGATATAGCTCGTCAGCAGGGCGGCTAAGCCGGAGAGCAGGGTGATCAGGAGCATCATCATCCCGCGGTCCCACAGGAAGCGGTTGCGGACCGCGTCGAGGTTTTCCCCCAGGCGCAGGTATTCCGCGCGCACGAACTGCACCGCGGCCTGCCTCAGGAACTGTTCCGCCTCCGCGCCCTGCGCGGGCATCCCTTCCCGGACGCGGGCGAGGACGGCGTCCCTGCCCACCAGGCCGCTGCGCAGGCCGGCGAGCATCACCTCCCCGCCGGGCATGCTCTCAAGGCCGTACAGGACCGCCATCGGCAGGGTCAGCGCCTTTTCCGCGGCGTCCTTTTCTTCCTGTCCGAGGGCGCCTTTCAATAGGAAGAGGTCCCCCTGCTCCCCGTATGCCGCGCGCACGGCCGCCTTTTCCCCTTCGTCCATCAGCAGGGCCAGGCTGTCCAGGCTCTCCCGGGACAGTTTGTCCGCCAGCGCCGAGGGGATGCCGCTTTGCTGCACGCCGACGTTGACCAGCGAGGAGGTATAGCCCGGCAGCGCCAGGTCGCAGGCGGCCTGGGCGACAAGAAGAAGGAAGACCAGCAGCATGGCCTTCCATTCGGGCCTCATGAAACGGAATATCTTCACCTTTTGGTCCTTTCAGGAATTGTTTCACGTGAAACAACGGGGTCGTTGCGGTTGCGGAGGGTTCAGTCCATTTCTCCCGCCGCCTGGCCTCTCTTTTCGCCGGGCGGCTTGATCCTCAGGCGGACGGCCTCGATGCGGGTGTTTCCGGCGCGGATGACCCTGAGGGAGAACCGCTCGGTGTCCACCTCGGGCTCGTCGCCCGGCCTGGGGATGTAGCCCAGCTTTTCGATCATGTAGCCCGCGATGGTGTCCGCGCCGTCGGACTGGATGTCCAGGTCAAACTGGCGGTTCAGGTCGTTGAGCGGCAGGCTCCCCAGCAGGACGGCCTCGTGCTCGCCCACCATCTGCAGCGGGGAGTCGTCGTCGTCGTCGTACTCGTCCTGGATGTCCCCGACGATCTCCTCGATCAGGTCTTCCATCGTCACGATGCCCGACACCCCGCCGAACTCGTCCACCAGCACGGCCAGGTGCTGCTTGGATTTCTGGAACTGCACCAGCAGCTCGTCGGTGTACATGGTGTCCGGCACGAAGAGGGCGGGGCGGGCGACGTCCCTCAGGTCCATCCGGTGCTCCTGCAGCGCCTGCAGGTTCACCAGCACGTCCTTTAAGTGGATGATGCCCAGGATGTGGTCCTTGTCCTCCTCAAAGATCGGGATGCGCGAGCGCAGCTGGGTCAGCAGGGTGTCCATGTTCTGCTCGAACGGCTCCTCCGCGTCCAGCATGTCCGTGTCCACGCGCGGCACCATGATCTCGCGCACCAGCCGGCTGTCCAGGGACAGCACGCCGCGCATCATGTTGAACTCATCCATGTCGATGGCGCCGTCGTTGTGGCTGGAGTTGAGCAGCGCCTTCATCTCCTGGCGGGTGAGCTTTTCCTCCCGCTTGGTGAAGTCGACCGGCGTGATCTTCTTCAGCGCGTTGACCGAGGCGGTCAGCAGCCAGATGAAGGGCCGGAAGGCGGAGCGCATCAGGAGGATGGGCCCGGCGGAGCGCAGGGCGTAGCTTTCGGGCACCTGCAGCGCCAGCTGCTTGGGGTACAGCTCGCCCAGCACCAGGGAGACGTAGGAGATGACGAAGGTGACGATCAGGTTGGCGACCGTGGCCGCCGCGGGGATGTTCCCCAGGGCGGGCAGCAGGCGGCTCAGGAATGCCTGGGAGGCCTGCGCCGAATTGAAAAAGCCCGCGAAGGTGATGCCGACCTGGATCGCGGACAGGAAGGAGTCCGGGCTGGACAGGAGTTTCCGCACCTTCCGGGCGCGCCGGTCGCCGCCGTCGGCCAGTTCTTTGATTTTGGCGGGGTTGAGGGAGACGAAGGCCATTTCGGCGCCGGCCAGGAAGGCGTTGAGAAGGGTCAGGACGAGGACGAGGACAAGCGACTGAAGTATAGGCGAACCAGGGTCATCCATACGGGGAAACCACGCTCCTTAAAGCAGAATGGGACGATTATACAGGCGCGGGGGCCGCTTGGCAAATCCAGCCTTCAAAAACCGCGTGCCCGCCTTGTGAAAAATCGTTTGCCGGGCGATTGACACGGCCCCAAGGGTGTGATATTATGCGAAATCGTCAGCGGGACGGGCCCCCGGGTTCCGACGCACGCTGTGCCGACGGTG
>CAZJCB010000164.1:0-5340 GCA_964544245.1 uncultured Christensenella sp. | reverse complement strand
CAACGACGAAGGCATCAGATCCCTGGTGGAGAAAGCCCATCTCGAACTGAAATAGCAAACTTCCGTAATAAAAAGACGCTCCCCGGGGAGCGCTTTGATCATCCTGTCCTAGTCTGCCCTGTAGGCGGCAACGGTCAGCGCGCCGTCCTGGAGCGTACCGTCGAAGCGGACCGGATAGGGACTAAGGTTCTGGATGACGAAGTTCTGTGCGATGCTTCCCACCGCCGCGTCCGCCCCGTGCGGCAGGTAACTGGCGGCTTCCGGGCCATGCGCCCTTCGCTTGAGGACAGAGACACCGGGAAGCTGAAGGACGATGTTGTACAGCGTGCTGGACACCTGGCAGGTCCCGCCGCCGTAGCTTTGCACCACCTCGCCCTTGACCAGCGCGTTTGCGGGCATGTAGCCGTTGCGGCGTGAATAAGGGCCGACCTGGCTGTTGAAATCCAGCCTGTCACCTGGAAAGAGAGTCCAGGAGGCCATCCGTTCGCAGGCCACCCGGAGGTTGACGATGCGGTTGAGGTTGCTCTCATCCGTGGTGATTTTGTAAAACGAGGTATAGGCCGCAAGGGGAGCGTCGTTTCCCGGCGCCTCCGCCCGGTTGACCGGCTGGATCTCGCTGAAATGCCGGGTATCGATGTAGCCGTACTGCCGGTGGAAGATGACACGACCCCACCCGTCCCTTATGTCCACAAGGGCGAGCCTCGCGCCGTCTGACAGGCTGATGAGCACCTCGGCGTCCTCCAGGGGCGCGGACAGGACCGGTGCCTCGTCACAGACCCAGGCCAGCCATTCGCAGGGAACGGTCGCGTAGGGAGGGGTCGACGAGGGGTCCAGCGGCACGACGCTGGTGTCAAGCAGACAGCTTCGCCTGAGGAAGCCTGTCAACTCCCTGTAGCGGACCAGCAGCCAGTCCGGTTCCACCTCAAGGATGTCAACATACTTCCCTGCGGCGATATGCGCCAGCCGGGGTGAATCCTTGGCAGGCGCGCTGAGCAGGTAGGTATTTTCACGCAGCTGGCCTCTGTAAACGGACGGGGGAGCTGAAGAGCCGGCTAACGTTACAAAAGACAGCAGCAGCGATATGCACAGAACCACCGCGGGAATGCGGGTTTTCATGAAGCCCTGTAAAACGCGATGAACAGGGAGCCGTCCTGTACGTGCGTCCTGATGTTCACCGGGAAGGGGTAGTCGTTGCGGAAGACAAAATTGAGTCCGCCGGAGGAGGCGTCCACGCCGTGGGGAAGGTACTTGGCCCCGTTGGCCCCGTGCGGCGCGCGGCGCAGGACTGTCAGGCCGCCCAGCTGCAGCACCGCGTTGTACAGCGTGCTGGATACCTGGCAGGAGCCGCCGCCATACACGTCAAAGACCAGTTCGCCGTCCACCAGCCCGCCGGCCGGCCTGTAGCCGTTCCGTTCGGTGAAAGGGCCGACCTGATTGTTGAAATCCAGCACCTCGCCCGGCTGGAACGTCCTGGACATCCGCTCCCCGCCGACCACCAGGTTGTTGATGCGGTTGACGTTGTTTTCATTGTCAGAGATGTCATAGAACGAGTTGTATACGGCGATGGGGATCTCGTCCGTCCCGGCCTCCTCCGTCGGCGCCACCATCATCAGTTCCGGCAGCAACCGGGTGTCCACGTAGCCGTACTGGCGCTTGAAAATCGTGCGCGCCCAGCCGTCCGTCACGTCCAGGAAGCCGATCTGCGCGCCGCTGGTCAGCGTGATCAGGGTCTCGCCGCCCGCATCGGGCGCTGCCTTGACGTCGATGTCCGCGCCGACCGTCGCGAAATAGCGGTTGATGGCGGTGCCGAAGCGGGGGGTGTTCCGGAAATCCACCGCGACCGGTTCCATGATGCGGTGCCTGAGCACCCAGCCTACCTTGCCGTTGAGCAGAATGCCAACGTAATTGGGATGGACTTCGACGATCTGGATGGGTTGCCCGGGATTGTAATTGGCCAGCACAGTGCTGCTCAGGTCCGGCTCCTCATACACCAGGGTGGTGCTGTTGGGAAAGTGGATCGAGATCTTGGCCTGATACAGCACTTCGCGTTCCGCCGCGAAGGAGGGAAGCGACGGAAACAGCAGCATAAGCGCCGCCGCCAGGGCCAGCGGCTTCCTAAACCGCATCTTTTTTCCTGAGTTTTTCATAGGTTCCGTCCTCGCCTTGTATGAACACCTGGTCAAGCAGCCCCTCCATCCCGGCGCGGAATTCCTTCAGGTAACGCGAACGCAGATCCGCCTGTTCGGCCGTTTCCACATCGGTCAGGCCCTCCGCTTTCTTTTTGCGGGCGAGCTGGTTGATCCGGTCAATGAGTTCCCTGTCCAATCTTTTCCTCCCTTTTAGTCATGAGTATACCCAAGGCCAGGGGAAGCCCCAGGATCAGCAGGTAGAGGGCGTAGCTGAACAGCTTTCCCAGCGCTGAGCGGTCCACCAGGAACTCCGCGCCGATGATGGCGCCCAGAATGAGCGGCAGCAGGGTCAGGGCGAGCAGCGGGAGCGTTTTTCTGCCGCTGTCCCGCCTGATCAGACGGACTGCCAGGAAAACGAGCGCGCCTGAGAACAGCGCGGCTGACAACACCTGCTGGATTCCGATAAAGCTGTGCCTGAGATGGCCGTCGTAACGCAGGCTCTCCATCAGGGTCTGCGTGACCCCGTAGAGCAGGCATGCCAGGGTGAACGTACTCCCGTCCTTCGTTTTCCTTGAAAGCCTGCGAAGCAGGACGAACAGGACCAGCAGCGCGATGAACGCCTCCAGCAGGTAGGTGCGCAGATAGGCGTCGTATTCGTCCCTGAACGCCAAAAAACTGTCCGCAAGCCAGTCTGTTGTCAGGGGCCTGCTGATGCCCAATGCCGTGAAGCCCTCGCCCAGCCTGGACGGGATCAGGAAAGCCGCCAGGGCCGGGGCCAGCAGGTCCAGCGCCCGGGCGGGCCTGACGCCGCTGAACCTTGCCGCGATGAGGGCGGCAAGGACCGCGCCGGTGAGCGCGCCGTACATCGCAAAGCCGCCGGCGGTGAGGTCCAGGATGTTTTTCAGGCTCGTCAGGGGCGCGAAAGCCGGGTCGCCCAGGCAGTAAAGCGCGCGGGCCAGCAACAGGCCAAGCGGCAGGGACAGCAACGCTGCCGCAGCCGCGCTCCGACTTTCACGCCCGTCCTTCCGGCCCAGCCAGGCCAGTACGGCAAAGCCCAGCCAGCAGCCCAGCATGACCATCAGGCCGTAGGCGTAGACGTTCGTGCCCAAAAAGGGAAAGGAGACAGCGTCTTTAAACATCCTGCGGGGTCAGCGGGAAACGGCGCTGGCGAAATAGATCATGTCGCTCTGCGCGCGCTCGTTGTCCCGGGTCTTGTCCTGGTAAAAGCCGCCGTTGAACACCATCGTGGCGGAATTGCCGCCATCCAGGTTGAAGGCCTGCATGCAGCCCAGGTCGAACATGAAGCCCGCCAGTTCCCCGTGGTTGACGCCGCGGGAATCCTTGCTGCGGCCTTCCGCGAGCACCAGCACATAGTCCAGCGGCGCGATCTGGCCGATGGCCATGCGCGGCTCGTCCCCTTGGGGGTTGTAGCCGTAGTCTTTGTCCAGTTCCAGCAATTCGCCGTCCTTGACCAGCGCCGGGCCAAAGGTAAAGGCGTTGACGATCTGGTGCCCGGCGTCCAGGAAGGCCTGGATCTCGTCCTTGGGGGACTTGACGAACAGGTTGAAATCCGCGTTCTCGTCAATGATCAGAAGGTCCTTGGTCCGGTTGGCCTTGGCCCTGACCTTCTGGCCCATGCGGTATTCGTAGCTGGTTTTGACCGGATCGTTGGCCATGTAGTTGGCGTTGATGGCGATGACCGCGTTGTGTTTTCCGGCCATGGAGGAAATCAGCGCCACACGGCTGGAAGTCAGGCTGCCGGCGGCCGCGGTGCGCAGCTGGCTGGGGTGGGCGATGGAGACGCGGGCGACCCTGTAGACGACGCCGTCCTGAAGGACCGTTTCCAGTTGCATGTCGATGCTTTCGTCATGATAGGCGTCCTCGCTGAACCCGGCCGGATCCAGGGGGAAACCGGGGGTGAGGTCGATGGGCAGCGGCGTCACCGTTCCGCTTTCGGCCTTCGCGATGGGCAGCAGCCAGTCCAGCAGCCCGCTTTCCTCTTCGTCTTCCGCTTCCCATACTTCTTCCAGCAGCCTCATCCTGTGCGCGTCCAGCATCGCCCCGGACGGCAGCAGGAAAGGCAGGGCCAGGCTCATCAGCAGCGTAAGGGCGAGCAGCAGGGCGGTTTTCTTTTTCACGCGTCGATTTTCCTTTCCTCAGCGCAATGGAACACCCAGGCTTTCTGGATGCGGTAGTTGACAAAGAACAGCCCGGAATCGACCAGGGCCTTGGCGACGGTCTTGCCCATCCCCAGTAATTGGCTCAACCCGGTCACCAGCGTGGCGGATAGGATCAGCACCAGCGCCACCAGAACGGCATAGCGGGGCAGCGCGCCCTTGCAGTGGTTGAGGTGAAACACAAACTGCCGGTTGACCCTGAAGTTGAACAGGGCAGAGCACACGCGCGCGGCGGCTGTCGCCGCCAGCACCAGCCAATACGTCCCGCCCGTCAACAGGGCCGGGAAGAGGGCTGGCAGCAGCCATCTGACCAGGACGGTGAAGAGGAACAGGTCCAGCACTGTGGACAGCGCGCTGGAGGAGGCGAACTTGAAAAAGTTGCTGAACAGCAGCCTGTAGATCAGGTAGGAATCACTGAAAGTCCGGAAATGCGTCCCTTTGTTCTCTTGCAGGTAGATGGTGCTGATGGGGACCTGCAGGAAATCCAGGTGCCATCCGGCACAGTGGATGAGCATGTTCATCTCGTATTCAAACCGATCGCCGGGAATGGTGAGCATTTTGGGCAGCAGGCCGCGGCTGACGCCCCGCAGTCCCGTCTGGGTGTCGGGCAGCCAGTGCCCGTAAAGCAGCGCGAAGAAAAAACTGGTCAACCGGTTGCCGGCCCTGCTTTTCCCGGGCACGTTCTTTCCGCTGAAGTTCCTGGTGCCCAGCACCAGTTTTCCGGGCTCCGCCAGCATCGCCCCAGCCACCTTCAGGCAGTCCTCCGCCGTGTGCTGGCCGTCAGAATCCGCCGTCACCACGCCCGGCGCGTCCGGATAGGTTTCCAGGATATGCCGGATGCCGTGCTTCAGGGCGTGACCTTTGCCGCCGTTGACGGGGCAGCCAAGCACTGCGCATCCCGGGAGGATGGCCAGTTCGTCAAAGAAGTGACCGTAGGCCGGCCCTGAGCCGTCGTCCACGACCACGATCCTGGAAAAACCGCTGGCGAGCAGGGCCTTCACATACTGGCCAAGTTTTTCATCCGGGTGCAGCGA
>CAZJCB010000163.1:0-5368 GCA_964544245.1 uncultured Christensenella sp. | reverse complement strand
CCCAGGCGCAGCCGCTCATCCACCGGGACAATCTCGAGAAGCGCGGTGACCGTGCCGGTGGCCGGATCGACCGCCGGCGAAAGCGCGACCAATCGCAGCGCATCACCCACAAATGACAACGGCTCCGCCTCGCCCGGCAGACGCAGATGCAGCCCGGTGACCCCGGCGCTGACCGCCGCCGCGCCCGCCGGAGGCAACGCCGCTTCCAGCCAGATCGGAGCGGTCTTCACCACACGCAAAAGCGAGTCGCCGGCTTCGACCGCCGCGCCCGCCGTCACCCACACCTCGGCGACCGCGCCCGAAAGGGGAGAGGCGGCTAAAATCTCCTCGGCCGCCGCCGAGGATTCCACCAATGGCTCCAGCGCCGCCACACGCGCGCGCAGGGGCTCGACATCCGCCTCGCTCACCGCGCCGGTGGCCCGCAGTTTCTCCGCGCGTTCCTCATCCGCGTACTCCGCCAGCGGGTAGTAGGGCTGCATGCTGAAGGTCATCTCCTGCCGGGTCTCGTACACCGCGCCTGTGATGGGGCGGACCCCCCATTCGGCCAGGAAGGCTTCCAGGTTGGGCAGCGCGGGCTGCGCGGCGTCCATGGTGTAAAGCAATGTCTTCCCGTAGCGCCCGCCGTCGTAGAGAAAATCGTCGATCTTTTGAAGTGCCTCCAGGGACAGGTCGACCGTCGGGGAGAGCAGCAGGCAGGCGTCAAAGCCCATGAACGTGCCCGTGACCAGGCTGGTTTCCTCCACGGCGTAGTTGTTGTCCCTGAGCGTCGCCAGGAAGGCCGGCGCCTCCGCGGTCCCGGCGCCCGTCAGCAGGGCCAGCCGCTGCTTCCTGCCGCTGGTCACCTGCAGGATGGCGGAGGAGACGGCCTCCTGGGCCCTGGACGAGGTGACGGCTGTGCCGGTCGCGCTGGTCTCCGAATAGGTGTAGTTGAACAGCTCGTTGAGCGTGAGCTGGCGGACGTTGTCTCCGCTCTTTACCAGGATGTTCCCCGGGGCCAGGGTCAGGTCCGGGTAAGAGGCGGCGAAGCCCGGCTCCGCCGCGGTGTCGACGTAGCGCAGCCTGACCTGCGGGGAGTGCCTGGGGTACTGGTTGAGGATGTTCCTCGCCTGCACCAGGTAGGGGTTGCCGTCAAAGCTGTCCTGCGTGGCCAGCACCTGGATGCTCACCTCGCCCTGCAGCCCCTCCAGCAGGCGGATCGTCTCGCTGTCCAGCCGGTAGGCTGCGTTGCGCGTCAGGTCCAGCGCCAGGGGGGCGCGGCTGCCCAGGAGGAGCAGCACGGCGTTGAGGAAAAACGCGCTGGTCAGCACGAACAGCACCAGGACCGCGAAGAGGGCGTTCACCTTGAGTGCGTGCGCGTTCTTCATCCCCGCCCCCTCAGGCCCACTGCCGCTTTTCAAGCGTGATCCAGGACAGGAACAGGAACAGCGCGGCGAAGCTGATGAAAAACACGGCGGCGGGCAGGTCCAGCAGGCCGTAGGTGAAGGGGCTGTAGCGCTTGCCGAAGGAGAGGTAATAGAACACCTGCCGGAGTACGGCGCCCCGGAACACGGATGACAGCGCGTCCATCAGGAACAGGAAGAGCGACGCCGCGAAGCCCAGCAGCGCCGCGATGACCTGGCTCTCCGTCAGCGAGGACAGGAACATGCACACGGCGGTCAGCGCGCCGCCCAGCAGCGTCAGGCCGGCGAGGTTGCCCAGGAACACGGGCCAGTCGGGCGCCGTGAAGTAGGCGGTGCCCAGGGCGGCGAGTACCGTGGAGGAGATGGCGGCCAGGTACACGCACATCGCCGCCAGGTACTTGCCCCAGATGATGCCGGCGCGGGGGATGGGGGCCGTCAGCAGGATCTGGTCGGTCTTCGCGTGCTTGTCCTCGCTCATCAGCCGCATCGTGAGGATGGGCACCATGAACAGCACGATGGAAAACAGCATGGAAAACAGCCGGGTGAAGTCCGCCGTGCCGCCGTAGAGGTTGTAGGTGAAGTAGTAATAGCCCGTGAAAAACCAGAGCACGGCGATGAAGACGTAGCCCAGCGCGGACTGGAAGTAGGCGCGCAGCTCCCTTTTGAACACCGCCCTCATGCCGTCGCCTCCGTTTCCTTGCCCACCAGGTGCAGGAAGACGTCCTCCAGGGAGGCCTCCCCGCCGTAGGTGTACAGCAGGGGCAGCCCGGCGGCCGCCAGCGCCCTGAACACCTCTTCCCGGGCGTCCCGGCCCAAAGGGAGGACCAGCTCAAAGTCCGCCGTTCCCGCCTCCAGTTCGCCCAGGGGGGTGAGGCTGAGTGCGCCCGGGATCGTTTCCAGCGCCCTGGCGACCGTTTCCCCTTCCCCCCGTGCGCGGAACCGGGCGCGGTGGGGCTTGCGCGTACGCTCGGCCAGGCGTTCCGGGCTGTCGTCGGCGACCACTTGGCCGTCCCTGAGCACGATGACCCGCCCGCACAGTTCCCGGATCTCGGACAGGATGTGCGAGGAGATCAGCACCGTCCTGCTCCGGCCCAGTTCCCGGATCAGGCCCCGGATCTCCAGGATCTGCGAAGGGTCCAGGCCGACGGTCGGCTCGTCCAGGATCAAGACCTGCGGGTCCCCGACCAGGGCCTGGGCGAAGCTGACCCGCTGCCGGTAGCCCTTGGACAGGTTGCGGATCAGCCGCTCCGCCATCCCCGTGAGCCCGGTCTTCCCGCACAGCGCGGCGATGTGCTCTGTCCGGAAGGCCCGTGACCTGTCCTGGCCCTTCAGGTCGAGGATAAAGTCCAGGTATTCCCGCACGCGCATGCCGGCGTAAAAGGCGGGCTGCTCCGGCAGGTAGCCGGTCAGCCGTTTCGCCTTCATCGGCTCCTTCTCCAGGTCAAACCCGCCGATGCTGACCTTTCCGGAAGTCGCGCCGATGTAGCCGGTCAGGATGTTCATCGTGGTGGACTTGCCCGCGCCGTTGAGGCCCAGGAGGCCGACGATCTCGCCCTTCCCGATGGAAAAGCTGACGTCCCGCAGGGCGGCCTTGTCGCCGTATCGCTTGCTCAGGTGTTCGGCCTTGATCAAATGGACGCTCCTACTGTTGAAATCAGGTTCAGAACGGGAACATCTCCGCCAGTTCCGAAGGGGTCATCCTGCGCCCGTACTCGCAGACCTCCAGCGCCTCGGCGTGGGTGGCCCGCCCGCCTGCGGCGCCGTATTTCGTGACCAGCGCTTCCCGGAACCGCTCCGCCGTCCCCTCGCCCCGTGTGTTGAACCGCGTCCGGGACAGCCAGTCGAGCCGCTCCGCGTCCCCCTCGGGGATCCCGCCGGGGTCCGCCCCGTCCACCCAGGGCAGCCACTCGTACATCTGCGAAGCGTGCTGGTGGTACATCAGCAGCTTCTTCTCCGCCTGCCCGCTTACGTCAAACACCAGGTCAGCCCGGAAGGGGCAGGGTTTCGTGAAGCCGTCCTGCATGTGGAAGACGGCCGGCTGGAAGGGCATGGGCGGGCTCTCCGGCAGCACGTTGGGCACCCGCAGCAGGTAGGCGCAGTCCTGCACCAGGATGGCGGTGTTCCGGTGGTCCGGGTGATAGTCCCAGGGCCGGTGGGTGATGACCGCGTCCGGCTGGAAGGCGCGGATCGCCGCCATCATCATCAGGCGCTCCTTCAGGCCCGCCGTCAGGTACCCGTCTTCGATTTCCAGGATTTCGTACTCGATGCCAGTCAGCTCGGTAACCTTTCGCGCCTCCCCCCGACGGCGCTCCGCCAGGGCCTCCGGCGGCATGCTCTGGTGCCCGGCGGAGCCGTTCGTCGCGGTTAGGAAGCGCACGCGCCAGCCCAGGTTTTTCATCGTCAGCGCGATGCCGCCCACGGCCTCGCAGTCGTCCGGGTGCGCCCCGATGACCATCAGCCGCTTCGCCCGCTCCGCTTTTTTTGTTCCTGCCGTCATTTCTTCCACAGGTCCCAGGGTTTGCTCACCCTGGCGGAGAACGGCATCTCCACCTTGCAGCCCTTTTTGGCGGAGGCGTAGGCGGCGTAAAGGATCTCCAGCACGGCCTTCCCGTCCTCGCCGGTCACGACGGGCTGCTCCCCGGTGCGCACGCAGCGGATGAAGTGGGCCAGCTCCAGCGGATACCCCTGGTTGTACGCCTCCTCAAAGATGGGGAAGGTCCACCCCTGCGTCCCGCCCGCCTTCTCGCTGGCGTAGTCGTAGCCCTCCAGGCTGTACACCACGGAGGAATTCCCCCTGAACAGGTCGGCGGAGGCGACGCCCTTTGTGCCCAGCACCTCCATGTGGTCGTCCATTCCGCCCTGCTTGCACCAGCTGTTCTGCGCCAGCCCCGTCACCTTGCCGTGCGCCGTCTCAAACTCGACGATCACCAGGGAATGGTCCTCCGCGTCCGTGTCGTGCATCACGTGGGACAGGTCCGCGTACACGCTTTTGACCGGCGCGTTCTTCAGCATCCAGCGGAACCAGGCGAAGGCGTGGCAGCCCATGTCCATCAGCACGCCGCCGCCCGCCTTGCCGCTCTCGTAAAACCAGCGGCTGTGCGGCCCGGAATGCTGCTCCGCCTGCTTGAGCATGAAGATGTCGCCCACCGCGCCGCTGTTGACGATCGCGCGCACCCGCTCATACTTGGGCGCGAAGCACAGCTCCTCCGCGTACATCAGGTATTTGCCGTTCGCCCTGCACGCGGCGATCATCTCGTCCGCCTCCTCCAGCGTCAGGCACAGGGGTTTTTCGATGATGACGTGCTTGTCCGCCTTCGCCGCCTGCATGCAGGCCCCGTGGTGCAGATAGTTGGGCAGGCAGATATCCGCGACCTCGCATTCGGTGCCGGAGAGCAGCGCCTCGATGCTGTCATAGCTCTTTGGGATATCGTGCTTTTTGGCGAATTTTGCCGCGTGCTCCGCGCTGCGGGAATACACCGCCGCCACCTCCGCGTCCGGCACGAAGCGCCGGTAGCTCTCCGTGTGGATCTCGGCGATAAAGCCGGTGCCCAGCAGCGCGACCTTGGTTTTCTTCATTCTTGGACCTCCTCCGTTTCGTATTGCAGGCGCTCGCGCCGAATGCCCTTCACGGGCGGACCGCCCCTGCCTTTGAAAAATTCGCTTGCCAGGATTGTAGACTATCCCGCAGGTTGTTGGCAAGGGGGAGGAGGGACTGGTTGGGGTGATGGTCCTGCTCGCTGACAGCGTTTTCATTTTGCAGCGGCGCGGCGGCGTGCAGGGCAGGAAAAATTTTACGGACGGTCTTGCTTTTTACTAAAATCGGTTTATGATGTGATTTGTAGTTAGATTTTGTTTCATTTTTTTGTTTTTATGTTTATGCGGGCTCGGTCCAAGAAAGCATGTAAGGAGAATATTTATGAACGCGAAGCGGATCCTGGCGCTTGTCACATGCCTGATGATGGTCTTCG
>CAZJCB010000162.1:0-5425 GCA_964544245.1 uncultured Christensenella sp. | reverse complement strand
AAAAGCAGGTGGCATTTGGCAAGATTACAGTGTCCTCTCCACGCCTTACTGCGCCGCCGCCATCGCCTGGGTCAGCTGGCCCATGGCGCTTGCCAGGGCGTCCAGGCCGGGATTTTGCCCGATGACGGCATTGAGGTTGTTGATCGCGCTGACCAGCAGCTCATACTGCGGGCTGCCCGGAGGGAGCCCGGCCATCTGGTTGGACGCCTGAAGGATCAGGTTTTGCGCGTCCGGCAGCAAGGTGTTGGTCACGATGGTCTGCGTAAAGTCACCCGGCTGCTGGTGGATGGGGCAGGTCTGGGCGCTCATCAGCGCGGCGTTGGCGCTCTGGCTGCCGGTAAAACGGATGGCCGCGTAGCTGCCCAGGTACTCGGACAGTACGCTGGTGTATTGGGAACCCGCGAAAATCTCCAGCGGATGCCCGTGCGGCAGGACGGTCACGCCCTTGACGGCGCGGGTCTCCGGGGGGCAGTAGGGGCCGGCGATCATGTTGCTGGCGGTGCACACCGTGACCTGGTGGTGCATCTGGCAGCTGACCTGGGGCACGGCGTCACGCGCGTAATAATCAGTGACCGTGCCATAGCCCATCGCGTCATCCCGGCAGGCTTCCGTCGCCAGCTGGCCGGACACCGCGCAGGTGGTCACCTTGACCAGGCCATAGCTTTCCGCGCCGCCCTGCAGGATGTCCCGGTTATCCAGCCCCTGCTCCTTATGGATGCGCTCCATGAAAGCCTGCCAGAGCTTGGCGGCGGAGTTTCCGCCGGTCGTCTTGCTGGACAGCGCCTTGTAATTGTCGTGCCCGATCCACACCGCGCCGGAATACCAGCCGGTCATCCCGGCGAAGAAAACGCCCTTCTGGTCCGAATTGGTCCCCGTCTTGCCGGCGACCATCTGCCCGCTGATGCGCGCGGCGCGCCCTGTGCCTTTGGATACGACCTCCTTGAGGATGTCCACCATCAGCCAGGACGTGGAAGGCTTGAATACCTGCCGGCGGTCCTGGTTCTGGTGCGCGTCGTAGATGACCTTGTCCTCGCTGTCCAGGATGCCCAGGATGCTGATGGGGTGCTGATAGACGCCGCCGTTGGCCAGGACGCCGAAGGCGACGGCCATTTCCAGCGGCGTGATGCCGGAGGAGCCCAAGGAAACGCCAAAGGGCGTGGCGTTGATGTGGGATTCAGCGATGCCCAGCCGCTTCAGGTAATCGACCGACCGTTCGACCCCCACATAATTCATCAGCACGGAGGCGGCGGCGGTGTTGTCGGACTGGACGACTGCCGTCCTGAAGGTCTCCGGCCCCCTGTAACTGCTGCCGCCGTAATTTTCCGGCCAGGTGTCCACGCCCTCATTGCCGCGCCAGCCGGAAATAGGCAAAGGCATGTTGTAGGCGATGGAACCGGCACCCGCCCCCATGTCGATCGCCGGGGCGTACACGCCCAGGGGCTTGATGGAAGAGCCTACCGGCATGTTCATGTCCACCGCGCGATTGAGCGTCTTGCGGGTTTCGGGGGCTGTGCGGCTGCCGACGATGGCCTTGATCTCCCCTGTCCGGTAATCCACGATGCAGGCTGCCGCCTGGGGCTGGATGATGTCGGTATAGGTGCCGTCCTGGTTGCGCGAGCGATACACGTCCGTGCCCGGGTCGCGCAGCTTGGGGTAATCCTGGTAGGTATAGATTGTGTTCTCCAGCGATGTCTGCATCCCGGTATCCAGCGCCAGGAAAACCTTGTAGCCGCCGGTGCGCAGCTCCCCTTCCATCTTCGAGCGGTTGGCCGCAGTGTTCTCCAGGCTCCTGAGCTTCAGCAGCACCTGCACCGTGTCGCGCACGGCATACTCCACGTAATGGACGTAGGGGTACAGGGCCCTGGACTCCGGATCTTCCTTCAGGACCACGGCGGTGGCCTTGTCCTGCGCCTGGGTGAACTCCTTCTGGGTGATCATCTGGTGCTCGTACATCACGCGCAGGACGTAGTCCGTCCGGTTGTTCGTGCGGGCGGCATAGTCCGTCGTGTCCGACTGACGCTGATAGAGGTTGCGCCGCGGGTTATAATAGTAGGGGTTGGTCGTCAGCCCCGCCAGCATGGCGCACTCGCGCAGGGTCAGCTCATTGAGTTCCTTGCCGTAATAGCCCATGGCGGCCACCTTGACGCCGTAATAGTTTTCCCCCAGGAAAATGGTATTGAGATAGTTTTCCAGGATCTCTTCCTTGGAGTAGACGGCCTCCAGCTGCATGGCCAGGAAGGCTTCCTGTATCTTGCGCTTGTAGCTGAGCTCGTCGGACAGCACAGTCTTCTTGATCAGCTGCTGCGTGATGGTGGAGCCGCCCTGCTGGGAGCCCGATACAAAGTTGGTCACAAAGGCGCCGATGATGCGCTTGATGTCCACGCCGCTGTGGGTAAAAAAGCGCACATCCTCCGCCGCGATGAAGGCGTTGCGCAGCATATGGGGCATGGTGTCGATGCTGACCATGATGCGGTTTTCAGTGCCTTTATAGTCAGTGATCAGGTTCCGGTCGCGGTCGTAAAAAAAGGAGGTTTGGTCCTGGTCGTCGATCTTGGCGATGTCCAGCACCGGCGCTGTGTCCACGTAAGTCTTGGCAATGCCGACCACCGCCCCGACGCCCGAGAGACCGGCAATCAGGATCATCATCATCAGCAGCCTGAAGCTGTTGATGATGACCGCCAGGACAAAACTGGGCCTGCGGGTGCGGCGCTTGAACAGCGAACGCCTCCCCGCCTGCTCCTCCCCCTGGTACTCCTGAACTTCGCTTTCGGGGTTTTGCCGAAACAATCTGCTGATAAAGCTCTCCTCCCGGGCCATGCCCAGCGTGATTATAGCACAGGCGCACCGGGCGGCAAAGACCGCCAGGAGGGCGGGAAAGGCCGGCGCGTCGCCCTGAAAACGCCGGCAAGCCTTGCGCCGCTTGACACTTTATGCACTGTGGAGTAATATTGTACAAACAACTGATTCCAGCCAAAGCGCGCCCTGCGCGCCGGAAGGAGGGACGGGCGAATGGATGCCCTGAACAGCCAGCGGAGCCGCGTTTTCTTCATATTCATGCTTACTGCGTCCCTGTTGATCCTAGCCCTTGGCGTGAACGCGCAGCCCGTGCCGGAGGGGCTGAACTTCACCCTGAGCGCCGAGCCCTCCAGCCTGACCGCCCCGGGCACGGTCACCGTGTCCGCCAACGTGGCGAACGCCGGCAGCGCGGACATTACCGTCCCGCTGTCCATGTATGACCCGGACGGCAAGCCCGTCACCTCCTTTGGCGACGGCGGCACGCTGCTGAAGCTCGCTTCCGGGGAGAGCTATCTATGGCAGGGGCAGTACATGGTCAAGCAGGCCCAGCTGGACGAAGGCAAACTGGTGTATTCCCTGCGCTACAACACGCAGGACGCCGCCGGCACCCTGATCGAGCAGACGGTCCCCGCCGCCGCGGACGTCCTGTTTACGGGCGAAAAGGTAGACCTGAAGGTCAACCGTACGATCACACCGGAAGTCGTCCGCCGCGGGAAAGAAGTCTCTGTCCTGTATGAACTGATCAACCAGGGAAACATCAAACTGACCAATATCCAGGTCAAGGAGAACCGCCTGGTCTCTACCAGGACGGAGACGGTCGCCGCGCTGGAGCCCGGCGAAAGCCGGAAGGTCAACTTCACCAGGACCAACGTGACCGGGGACCTGACCAGTTCAGCCCTGGTGACCTACCGCAAGGACGGCGACAGGAAAACCCTTCAGCTGACCGTTGAACCGGTCCAGGTCCCATTGGCCAAGCCAGGCCTGACCTACACTCTCACCGCGGACAAGACCCAGGTCAGCATCGGCGAGACGGCTATGCTGACGCTGGAGATCAAAAACTCCGGCAACATCAGCTATTCCAACATCACCGTCACCGACCCCAAACTGGGCGAGGTGTTCACCAACGTGCAGATCGGCACCGGGCAGACAAAGGAACTGAAGAAGGAAGTCACCCTGACAGAGACGACGACCTACGCCTTCACGCTGAAACTGGAGGACAACACCGGTACCACGCAGGAAGAAAAGGTCGAGGACCTGAAGGTTTCCGCCTACACGGAAGGGCAGATGCTCAGGCTGAACCTGACCCTGACAGCAGACAGCGAGACGATTTCCTCCCTGCCCGGAGACATCCGCTTCCACCTGACGGTGACCAATGACAGCAACACCGCCGCCAAGAACATCCGCATCCTGCATGCCGCGAAGGAGATCTACGCCATCAATGAACTGGCCCCCGGCCAGAGCATGGTGGTCACCCGGGATTTCCGCTTGTCCCAGGCCGGCAAGTACCAGTTTACCGCGGTCGCCATTGACGTGCAGGAAAACCCCGTGGAGTTCACCTCCAACCCCATGAACATCAGCTATGTCGCGCCCACGCCGGCGCCGACCCGCAGGATCATCGAAACCCTCGCCCCGGTCGTGACGCATACCCCCGTTCCGGCGGACTATTCCCCGGAAGGCGGCCAGGCGCGCAGCGCGCTGTTCATCCTCACCCTGGCGCTGGGGGCGCTGTTCGGCCTGTCCCTCATCCTGCTGACAATCAGCGCGGTCATGCGCGCCAAGGCGCGGGCCAAGAGCAACGCGGCTTACGATACCTTTGAAATCAGCGGAACCAGGGACTACACTGCCCAGCCGGACGAAACCAGGCAGCAACTTGAAAAGGCGGAAGAGACAAAGCCTGAAGAGGCCGTCCCCGCTGCGCCCCCGATCGAGATGCCGCATGAGAAATACCTCAAAGCATCCGAGCTGACCAAGGCGGCGGAAGATGTCAAAGTCCCGCAGGCGGCGGATGAAGAAGGCGCGTTCCGCCTGACCCGTGAAGCGGAGAGCAAGGAAACCCTGGAAATAGCGGATGAGGAAGCCGCGGAAGCCGAACGACGCAGCCGCAGGGCGGACCGCCACAAGGGGAACGGCGACGGAGAAAAGGACGCCTAAGGACCGATTTGGATACATTCAGGAGCGTCGGAAACGGCGCTCCTTTTTAGTTGAGTGCTTTATTGCAAGGTAAAAAAGAGCCCCGGGGACGCCGTCTCCGGGGTTGCAGGTCATACCGAATATTACCGCCGGATCAAACCATGGCCAGCAGCTTGTCCAGGCTCTCTTTCGCGTCGCCCAGCATCAGCAGCGCGTGGGGCTGCGGCTGGTAGAGGGGATTGGGGACGCCGGCGTAACCCGGCTTGGAATCATAATTGCAGATGACCAGGCGCCTGGCTTTGCCGGCCTCCAGGATGGGCATGCCGTAGATCGGGGTACCCTGCGCCGTGTTGGCGGCGGGGTTGATCACGTCGTTGGCACCGACGACAACGGCGAGGTCAGTCTCGGGAAAGGAGGGGTTGATCTCGTCCATTTCACACAGCAGTTCATAGGGCACGTCCACTTCCGCCAGCAGCACATTCATGTGCCCCGGCATGCG
>CAZJCB010000161.1:3738-5448 GCA_964544245.1 uncultured Christensenella sp. | reverse complement strand
GCCGCGAGGCCCGGGTAATCCATCTCCGACCCGGCCAGGTGCCCGAGGTCCGGCAGGCTGTCCGGCAGGTAGAGCCCGCCGTCGGGCGCGATGCCGTTCAGCAGCGCCTCGGGGGCGCTGACAGCGGGGCTCATGCCGCGGGTGCTGATGAAACGCATGGGTGTGACTCCTTGCAGTGATGATTCACTAATGAGTTGAGAAAACCTCAGGGGATTCCATCCCCTGAACCCCCTGGCAAGGGACTTCGTCCCTTGACCCGGAATCTCTTCTTGAAATCACAGGATCAACCGGTAAACAAAAAGAAGGAACTTGAGCTCAAAACTCATTGAATGTGCTGAAAGAATGGGTCAAGGGACGAAGTCCCTTGTCGGGGGTGGAAGGGGGATGAAATCCCCCTTAAGCCTCGGATTTTCACGGGACGTTCTCAAAAAAGCCGTCTCCTTCGATATCCGGCCCGACCACCGTGGAGTGCAGGCCGAAGAGGGTGCAGGCATACTTCCCCGCGTCCAGCACCCGGTATTCCGTATGCCGCTGGGAAACGTGCTTGTCAAAAGCGCGCTGGGCGACGGAGAGGCCGGTTTCGCCGCCGAAGGCCTGCAGCGGCCGGCGCCAGTCCATGCACAGGGGGTTTTCGGGATGGAGGTGCAGGTAGAGCTTGCTGACCTGCCAGGGTTCCAGGGCTTCGGCGCCTTTCACCCGGTACGCCGGGTCGGCGGCCTTCCGGAAGGCTTTGACCGCGGCGTCGGCGCAGACCTTGTGCGCGCCGTGGCCGTATTCCCCGTTCAGGCCGTGGGTGAGGAGCACCCTGGGCCTGTACTGCCGGATGAGCGACACCACGCGCCCCAGCACCGCGTTCCTGTCCCAGAGGTCATACATGTCCAGCAGCGTCATGGCGAAGCTGTCCCTGAAGATGCCCATTTCGGGGTAATCCCGCACGCCGCACAGCCAGAGGCCGTCCAGCAGCTCGCTCTTGCGCGCGGCCGCGGTGTTGGCCATGTACGCCACGATGACCTTTTTGCCTTCTTCCCCCGCGTAGACGGGCAGGGCGCCGCCAAACCAGAGCAGCTCGTCGTCCGGGTGCGCCACCAGCAGCATCAGGTCCGCGTCGCCCTCCATCCGCCGCCACACCTGGACGCCTTCGGGAAGCTTTCCTTCGGTGTACACGGAGATTTCCGAGACGCACATCACCTGCCCGGATTTCCTGGGCGAGCGGCATTCGATGCGGAAGTCCGTCAGCCCGGGCAGGGGGATGTACTGGTTGAAGTATTTCTCTCCATCGCTGAGGATCAGGTCCGCCCAGCCGCCCTCCGCGGGCACCTGGACGGCCCAGTCGACCATCGTCTCGGCCCAGGAGACGTAGATGCCCGCGGCCGGCCTGTCCTCCGGCGTCCGCACGCGCAGCCAGCCGCGCAGGCTGGAGCGCCAGTAGGTCTTGTACCGGCCGTCCGTGAGGAACGCCTTCTCCCCCTGGCCGGAGTAGACGCTCAGCCTGCACCGTTTCGTGATGTTTTTGGCCTCCGCCGCTTCTTTTTCCGGTTTCCCGGGGGCCGCCGAGGCGGCGGAGGGCGGCAGAAAAAGCAGGCAGAGGAAGGCTGCCAGGAACAGGGCCGGTATCCGTGCCGGGTGATGCCGCATGCGTACCCCTCATTTGGATTCTGCCCGGATTATAGACCGCCGCGGCGGGGGGCGTCAACGAAGGGCGGCGGGCGC
>CAZJCB010000161.1:0-3638 GCA_964544245.1 uncultured Christensenella sp. | reverse complement strand
TCTCCTTCGGGCCCGTCCTCCTGCGCGGCGGGGTCAGGGACGAGAGGCTGGACCTCAGCTTTACCCACCGCGAGCCCCGCAGCGCCATCGGGGTCATCAGCCCCGGGCACTTCATCGGCATCATGGTGGAGGGGCGCAATGAGCGCAGCGCCGGCGCGGGGCTGCGGTTCGTGGCCGACCACCTGCTGGAGCGGGGCTGCCGGGAGGCCTTTACGCTGGACGGCGGGCAGACCGCCGCGATGATCTTCATGGGGAAAAACGTCATGGACCCGGGCACCTACAACGGCTTCCACAACACCCGCAGACAGCAGGACATCCTGGGCATCGGGCGCTCGGAAAAGGTGGGGGAGTGAGAAGGGGAGCCGTTGGGGGGACTTCGCCCCCCAAGCCCCCGACAAGGGACTTCGTCCCTTGACCCGGAATCTTTTTGTTTAGCTCAAGTTTCCTCATCTTTTTCATGGCTCATCACAAAATCTGCCCCTGGAAAGCCTTCGTATTTTCCGGCAAATCTTCTCAAACTCCAGAACACTTCCCTCCTCCCGTTCGTTTCTACAGCGCAGGCAGCTGAAAGGGGCAGGGCATGATCGCGATGATGTACGGCTGGTTTTACCAGGAAGTGCTTCGCTATGTGCTCTCCCTCTCAAAGGACCTGCAGCTGTCCGAGGACGTCACGCAGGACACCTTCATGCGCGCGATGCGGTGCGCGGACATCTTCCAGGACATGGAAAAGCCGGCCTGCCGCGCCTGGCTGTACAAGACGGCCCGGAACCTGTTCATCGACAGGGTGCGCAGGCAGCGGAAGGAACTGGAGATCGCGCCCGGGGACGAAGCCGCGGAGGACGACCTGAGCCTGGTGATGGTGAACGAACTGGTGGCCAGGCTGCCGCAGCCGGACCAGGCGATGTTCCGGATGCGCTACCTGGAAGGCATGAACGCGACCGAACTGGGCGAACTGTTCGGAATGCCCGCCGCCACGGTGCGCACCAGGCTGGCCAGGGCGTGCAAGGCCCTTCGCGAGGAATACCTGAGGGAGAAAGGATAAGGGATGAAGAACAGGCGGAACAGCAGCGCGGCCCTGGGTTTCCCGGACGGGCAACTGCGCGCGGACCGCATCCTGCCGGACAGGACGCGGCAGCAGGCGGCCGCGCTGAGGGAAGCGCTGGAAGTGTACAGGGCGGGCTGGCAGGCGCGCGGGTACTGACAGCGCCGTCAAGGGACCCCCTGTCTGCCCGTCCGCGCCGGCGGCGCAACGAAAAGGAAGGGAGAAGAGGAACATGGAGAGGAAACTGATCATCAACGCCGCCGTGTGCGACGTCAGGGGTGTCAGCGAGGAAACGCTCAAGCCCTACGGAAGCCTGGAAATCAACGCGGGGGTGGTCATCTCCTCGCCCGGAGCAAGGGAGAAAATGGCGGGGATCAAGGCGAAGATCAACACCGCCAGCATGCTGGACGTGCCGGAAGGCGCGATCCTCTGCGTCCAGAACGGCGCGTTTGAGATCAAGGCCGGTCAGCGGCAGGGGAAGCCGACCGTGCTGATCGTCAACGGCAAGCTAGTGTTCCACAAAGGCGCGGAGGAGGCGCTGGAGGACTACCCGAGCATCCTGGTCAACGGACAGGCCGTGTATCCGGAGAGCCTGGCCGGGTACCTGGGGGGAATGAACGTCAACGGTTCCACCGTGGCCTACCCGGACGAGGCGGTGCTGCTGAAGAACCGCTTCATCGTGGACCGGGTGTTCATCCTGCGGGCAAAAGACAGCCCCTACTTCGCCCAGCGCAGCGTCATCCTGGCGGACAGGGGCCTGGACGTCAAAGCCCTGCGCGAAAAAGGCGCGCGTTTCCTGACCAGGAAAGCCGTCATCGCGGAGGAACTGCTGGAAGAGGCGCTGCCGCTGTTCCCTGAGGAGACGGACATCGCGGTCATTCCCGAAGGGCTGGCCTACGTCCAGGGGGATCAGGAGCTGGAGGAGGGGCTGATCCGCAGATACGGGGAAAAGCTCTATATCGACGGGGGCCTGCACATCCCCGCCGCGGCCGCCCAGGCGCTTGACAGGCTGGAGCGCGTCGTCGTCCTGGGCAAGGTGACGGTCACGGAAAGCCTGCTGGAGCGCTTCCTGGCGCTCAAGCCGGAATACCGGGAGCTTGCCGCCTACCGCGGCGTGATGTTCACCGACCGCAGCAGCGTTCAGGTGGACGGGGCGATGATCAGCCAGAACCCGGAGGGCATGACCTTTACGGACTGCGCCATGGTGGCGCTGGACGGGGAGATCGCGCCCGAAACCATCAGGGAGAAGCTGCGCTTTGAGGACTGCGGCATGATCCGCTGCTCCCCGGAACAGCGGGGCGCGGTGGAACAGGTGTCCGGCGACGTCGGGATGGTCCTGGACAGGGAAGCCGGCAGCCCCTTTGGCGGGCTGTTCGGCGGGGAAGGCGGCGAAGGCGGGCAGGCCGAGGTCATCAACTCGGCGATGTACACGCTGTAATCAGCCGCCGCGAAGAGGGCCCTGACAAGGGGAACCAGGAGGATCCGGGGCAGCACCCGGTCCTCTTTGCGCAATGATGGCGGGGGTTGTGCAGGGGATTTCAGCCCGCAAACGTCCGGCAAGAGAATTTCCCGGGACGGCAAGGGCGCTGTCCGGTCAATAAAATGTCCCGTCCCCGTTGACCGTCCAGGACTGCGGTGCTATGATGCGCCCGTGCAAAGGCGCCCTGTTGAACGCCTGCCCATGGGGGGACGGATGGAATTTCAAATTACGGGGCTTGACCGCAAGGAAGCGGCCGAACTGGCAAAACGGCTGGAAGAATACGACAGCGAGCTGTTTCCCAACCCCGTCGCGCGCGAACTGCGCATCGGCATCCGGGAGGGGGACAAGCTGGTCGCCGGCGCGACCGGCTCCATGACCCCCTTTGGCATCCTGTACGTGGACACGGTGTACGTGGACAGGAACTACCGCCACCACAGGCTGGGCACCCTGCTGATGCAGGAAGTGGAAAAGGAAGCCCGGAAGCGCGGCGCGCTGCTCATCCGCCTGGACACCTTTTCCTGGCAGGGCAAGGATTTCTACCCCACCCTGGGCTATGAGAAGGTGGGCAGTTACGACGCGCCGGAGTTCGGCTTTTCCGAGTATTTTTACCTCAAGCGCCTGGGGACGCCCGCAGAGGACAATGCCGGGGTTCCAGGGGATCCCGAAAGTTCCGGCAGGGAGGCGTAGGAAATTCCGGCAGGGACCCTCTTATACCAATTTCGCTCATAAACGCTTTGATGAAGCGGATCGCGTCACCTCTTCCTTCGCTCCCATCCCGCGAGCCATGATACGCGGGCTTAACGCTCCGGAGCGGTTCCTTTCCGTTGAAAGCAGGCTTTCAACGGTGGAGAACGAAGAGATTGTTTGTCAGCGTAGGCTCCGCTACGCTTTCTTCGCTCGACATCGACAGAACGAAAAATCTCTCTTCGCATCGGTGCGTTTATTCCTTCAATTGGTATTATATCTATGAGAAAAGCCGCCCGGCGTTCCCGCGGGGCGGCTGTGTGTTCGGACAGCAGGGTCGCTTATCTGCAGGGGCAGTTCGGGGCCATCCGCGGCATCCGGTTCATCATCCCTCCGCCCTGGCCGCGGCACCCGAAGCCGCTGCGGCCGTTG
>CAZJCB010000160.1:0-5454 GCA_964544245.1 uncultured Christensenella sp. | reverse complement strand
TGATCTGGCGCATCCGGTCCGGGCGGAAGTTGAAACAGACCAGGCTGTCGCCGGCCTCGATGGTGCCCACGGGAAGCCCGTTTTCAGTCAGGACGACGGGCTTGACGAATTCATCCGTCACTCCCTCCGCGTAACTGTCCTGCACCGATCTGACCGGGTCTTCCGCTATTACCCCGATGCCCAGCACCATCGCGTCGTAGCCCAGTTTGACGCGCTCCCAGATGTTGTCACGGTCCATGCCCCAGTAGCGTCCCTGGATGCTGGCAATCTTTCCAATGCCCAGGTTTTTGAGTTTTTCAGCCAATTGCCCGACAAAACCGGCGCCGCTGTCCGGCAGCACGTCGCGGCCGTCCAGCAGGCAATGAACAAAGACTTTTTGGAGGCCGCGCGCCTTGGCCATGTCCAGCAGGGCGAACAGGTGCTCAATGTGGCTGTGCACGCCGCCGTCGGACAGGAGCCCCATCAGGTGCAGCGCCCTGCCGTTCTTTTTCGCCTCATCCATTGCCCAAATGAGCGGCTCCTTGCGGAACAGCTTGCCGGACTGGATGTCGCGGGTGATCTGCATCAGTTCCTGGTTGACGATGCGGCCGGCGCCGATGTTCAGGTGCCCCACCTCGGAGTTGCCCATCTGGCCCGGGGGAAGGCCGACATCAGGCCCGGAGGCAGAGATCAGGGTGCGGGGGTATTTCGCGCCCAGGCGGTCGATGTTGGGGGTGCCGGCCTCCAGGATCGCGTTGCCCAGGGGGTTCGGGTTAAAGCCGAAACCATCCATGATGATCAGGGCGGTCAGTTTTTTGGACACAGTCGCTCCTTTATCTCCAGGTGGGCCTGTTTATTTGTCGAAGTTGACGACCTTGGAAAAGTCTTCCGCCTTCAGGGACGCCCCGCCGATAAGCCCGCCGTCGATTTCCGGCTGCGCCATCAGGCCTTTGACGTTCTTGGGATTCATGCTGCCGCCGTACTGGATACGCACTTTGCCGCTGACGCGCTTGCCATATTTCGCGCGGACCGCTTCCCGGATCACGGCGATGGTTTCGTTGGCCTGCTCGTCCGTGGCGGTCAGCCCGGTCCCGATGGCCCAGACCGGTTCATAGGCGATGATTACCTTGCCGACCTCGGTTTCGGACAGCCCGGTCAGCGCGATGAGCGTCTGGTATGTGACCAGCGCGTCCGTGTAGCCGGCTTCGCGCTGTTCCTTCTTCTCGCCCACGCAGACGATGGGGATCAGCCCGCCGGCAACCGCCGCCTTGACGCGCAGGTTGACCGTTTCGTCGGTCTCCCCGAAGTACTGCCTGCGCTCACTGTGGCCGATGATGACGTATTCCGCCCCGGCTTCCTTCAGCATCGCGGCGGACAGCTCGCCTGTATAGGCGCCTGCTTCCTTGTAATGGACATTTTGCGCGCCCAACTTGATCCTGCTGCCGCGCAGAGCCTGTTTCGCCGCCGGCAGGTCGACTGCGGGGACGCATACGACGACTGTGGCTTTGGTTTCCTTGACCAGGGGCTTAAGTTCGTTGATCAGGGCTGCCGCTTCTTTGGGCCCTTTGTTCATTTTCCAGTTTCCGGCAATCACAGGTGTGCGCATACGTTCCTCCGTGCTTTACTGACAGCTGCCTGTCCTAATATACCCGCCTTGGTGATGGGGAGAGGGGCGGCATTGCTGCCCCCTGTGTCATTTGTCTTTCAGCGCGGCCACGCCGGGCAGCACCAGGCCTTCAAGGTACTCCAGCGAAGCGCCGCCGCCGGTGGAGATGTGGCTGATCCTGTCCGCGAAGCCCATCTGGGTCACGGCCGCGGCAGAGTCTCCGCCGCCGACGATGCTGGTCGCCCCGCTTTCCGCGATAGCCTGCGCGACGGCCTGGGTTCCCAGAGCGAAATTGGGCATTTCAAACACGCCCATCGGCCCGTTCCAGACGACGGTTTTTGCGTTCCCGATGGCTTCCGCAAAGGCCTTGCGAGCCTCCGGCCCGATGTCAAGGCCCTGCCAGCCGTCCGGGATGTCGTTTGTGTGGACGGTTTTGGTGGCCGCGTCGTTGTCAAACCTGTCCGCCGCGACTGTGTCGACCGGAAGGAGCAGCTTGATGCCCTTCTTTTCGGCCTTTTCCATCATTTCCCTGGCATATTCGACTTTATCGCTCTCCAGCAGGCTGTTGCCCACCTTGCCGCCGGCTGCCGCCGCGAAGGTGAAGGCCATGCCGCCGCCGATGATCAGGGTGTCCACCTTTTCCAGCAGGTTGTTGATGACGCCCAGTTTGTCGGATACTTTCGCGCCGCCCAGGATGGCGACGAAGGGGCGGTCGGGATTTTCCAAGGCCTTGCCCATGAAATTGAGCTCTTTCTCAATCAGGAAACCGGACACGGCGGGCAGGTAGTGCGCGACGCCCTCTGTGCTGGCGTGGGCGCGGTGCGCTGTGCCGAAGGCGTCGTTGACGTATACCTGCGCAAAGGAAGCCAGCTTCCTGGCGAAGGTTTCGTCGTTCTTCTCCTCTTCCTTGTGGAAGCGGAGGTTTTCCAGCAGCATGACCTCCCCGTTTTTCAGGGATGAAACCAGATGAGCGGCGTCTTCCCCGATAACATCCCTGGCCATCTTCACTTCCTGCCCAAGCAGCTCGCCCAGCCGGGCAGCCACCGGCGCCAGGGAATACTTCATGTTGAACTCGCCCTTGGGGCGGCCCAGGTGGCTGCACAGGATGACCTGCGCGCCCGCGTCTTTCAGGTAGCGGATGGTGGGCAGTGCACCGACGATGCGGTTCTCGTCGGTGATCTTTTTCGCCTCATCCATGGGGACGTTGAAATCAACCCGGACCAGGACTTTCTTTCCTTTCAGTTCCACGTCACGCACAGTCATCTTGCTCATGGGTCTACCTCCTCGTCGTTGTGTGCCATATTTTGATCTCTGTATGAGAGCAGAGCCAGGATCCGCCTTCCCGCGCCTTCGTCCACCACCAGCGCCCAGGGGGGATGCCAGCGGACTGCGGCCAGGATGGCCTCGGCTTTCCGCTCGCCCGCGCCTGCCATGATGGACAGCGCGCCGGGCTTCCCGGTGCCCAGCTCGCTGGACAGGGAAGGGCTCTGGTGGATGACCTGGCCGTGCAGGTCAAAGAACTCACCCAGCGCCTCGCCCACCGCGCCCTCTTTCTGCAGCTGGCGGCGCATGGCGAGGGACAGGCTGCGCCGCTGGGCCATGTCGTCCGCGCGGCCCACGCCGTACAGGATGATGTCCGCGTTGCGCATCAGGGCCAGCGTCGCGCGTACGCCGGGCAGTTTGGCGGCTTTGCTGAGCGTCTCCTGGTCCATGCCTTCCGGCAGGTGCATCAGGCGGCAGTCACCCCCGATGCGCTGCGCCAGTTCTCCCGCCACGGCGTCCGCCTGCATCTGCGCCATTCGCCCGAAACCGCCGCGTGCCGGCACCACCATCACGTGGCTGGCCACGGGAGACATGGCGCGGGCTACCTCGCTCATCGTGCTGCCGCCGGATACCGCGATGATCATCCCGTCTTTCAGCACGCTTTCCGCCACCTGGGCGGTCGCGCGGCCAAGGTCGATGAGCACGATGCGGTCCTGGTCCGCGTCGCCCGGTACCACGACCAGTTCGGGGATCTTCATCAGCCCTTTCAGCTCGCCTTCCAGCTCGTGGATGCCGCTGATGGACCGGCACAGCGCGCGGACTTCCGGCAACAGCTTCATTCCGGCGGGGGAGAGCTGCATGCCGGAGGTGTTCAGGAGGATCAGGCCTTCATCCTTCAGCGCTTCTGCCACCGCGCGTACCTCGCGCTCGGAGAGCTGCATGGATGCCGCTAGCGTTCGCCGGCCTACAGGGCCGATTGCCTGGATCCTCTCCAGCAGCAAGGCGCGGCGGAATATCTCTTCCACCTGGTCGGCGGCGATTCGCTTGAGCGTGGACCACTTGATATCCTGCATGCCCGGAATCGTCCTCCTCTCGCGGGTCGAAAACTGCCCACGTGGGCTATTATACCCCGATCTCCTCCCGGATTCAAGGCGCGGTAAAAGAAAAATCGCGCCGCGGCGCGACAAATTCGGGTATGGGCCAGGATTCGCTACACCATCTTCTCGCTGAGCTGCTGCCCCCCAAGGACATGAAAGTGCAGGTGCTCAACGCTCTGGCAGGCGTCCCTGCCGCAGTTGGATACCAGGCGGTAGCCGCTGTCCGCGATGCCTTCCGCCCTTGCGACGGCGTTTGCCGCTCGCATCAGTGAGGCCAGCGTCGCGTCCCCAACGCCTTCCAGCCCGTTGAGCCCGGAGATGTGGGTTTTGGGGATGACCAGCACATGCCTGGCCGCCTGGGGATGGATGTCCCGGAACGCCAGGACGCCTTCGTCCTCATACACTTTCTCAGAAGGGATCTCACCCCGGGCGATATTGCAGAACAGGCAGCCGTTCATCATTTTTCCTCCTTGTTTTCGTAATCATAGATATTCTGTCAGGACAGGGCCGTCCCATGAAAGCCTTCACCCTCCAGGCTGTCCAAGCGGACTGCCTGGATATTCCCGGGGAACCCGCCAGCCGCGCGGACAGGGAGGTATTGCGGGGTGTAGCCCGTGGCCTCCCCTTGCGCGTCCAGTTCTTCGAAGAGGACCTCTTCCGTGCAGCCCAGCATCCCTGAACGGAAAGCCTCGGACAGTTCCCTGTCCAGGCTGGCCATGCGCGCTGCGCGTTCCGCCTTGACAGCCCGGCTGAGATGGCCGGGCATCCCGTCCGCCGCGGTGCCCGCCCTCCGGCTGTAGGGGAACACGTGCATTTTCACAAAGCCGGCCTCCCGGCAAAAAGCGAGCGTCTGCCGGAACTCCTCCTCCGTTTCTCCCGGAAAGCCGACCAATACGTCGGTGGTCAGCGCGCAGCCGGGAAAGGCTGCCTGCAGCCTCCTTGCGGCGCTCAGGTACTCCTTCACAGTGTACCGCCTGCGCATCCTCTTGAGCACCGCGTCAGAACCCGACTGCAATGAAAGGTGGAACTGGGGGCAGACCTGGGGAATGGCGGCCAATTCGTTCACAAAGGCCTCCGTCGCCGCGACGGGCTCAAGGGAGCCCAGCCGGATGCGGGGTATGCCGGACGAAGCTGTGGCCCTGACGGCGTCGACGAGGGACGCGCCATCCAGGTCGCGGCCATAGCTGCTCAGGTGGATGCCGGTCAGCACGATTTCCCGGAACCCGGCTTCAGCCAGCCGAACGGCTTCCGCCCGGACCGTTTCCGGGCTCCTTGAGCGGATGCCGCCGCGCACGTGGGGGATGACGCAGTAGGCGCAGAAGCGGTCGCAGCCTTCCTGGATCTTCATCACGGCGCGCGTGTGGCCCTGCCGGCTGCTGATCCTCAGCTCCTCGTAGGGGATCTTCCGCACGTCCTCCACGGCCGCCAGCTGCACGCCCTCCCGGATGGCCTCATCCAGCAGGTCCACAACCCTGTCCCTGTGCTGGTTGCCCAGGATCAGCCGCGCGC
>CAZJCB010000159.1:0-5465 GCA_964544245.1 uncultured Christensenella sp. | reverse complement strand
CTTGCGGAATGTTTGCGCCAAACGCCCGCGGTTCATGATCCTCCAGTCTCGTTGGGACGTATCCCATGCGTTCCACCGCAGACCCGTCGTCCCGCCGTTGGAGGAGCGATAGGTGGAGCGATGGGGACCGTGGGACGCTGAAGTCGGGCGCTACGCGCCCTGGGAAATCGCCTCTTCGAGGCTGTGAAATCGCCCTGTGGGGCTGGAAAACAGTGCTGAGTAATGAATGGTGCGTGCTACGTTGGAAACACCGGAAGAAGTTGGGCCGTAAGGCCCTCATTACAAGCATTCCGCCCCTGACTCGGTGACCCGGTCTTGGTTATCTCCCCGCGGGGCCGTAGGGGCGTTTGCCTCAAACGCCCGCCCGTGCCTGTTTTTGTTTGTTTCGTCCGGTATGTGTGATATATTGATGCCCAGGGGAATTATAGGTTGTTTATGAAATAATCGCGCAAGTTGGGTGGCAAATTGGAGGCTGACTGAAGGTGGAAAACCTGGAATACCTGATAGATGAACTAAGAAGGCTCCCTACTGAAACTGAATGGGTGGAGTTTAAGCATAACAATTATCAGCCCGAAGTGATTGGCGAGAGTATCAGCGCATTGGCAAATAGCGCTGCCCTGAGGGAGCGTTCCCATGCCTATATGATATGGGGAATTGATAACTCGACACATGAGATTACCGGAACGCAGTTCAATCACCTGACACTGAAGCGCGGGAATGAAGAATTTGCCAATTGGCTGTCCTCAATGCTTTCCCCGAACGCGGAGTACAGTTTTGAATCCCTGACAATTAAAAGTAAGCGGCTGGTTGTGTTGAAAATTGCAAGGGCAATATCCAGGCCTGTTGATTTTCAAAAAATACCATACATAAGAGTGGGCAGTTACACGAAGAAACTACAGGATCACCCTCAATTCCAAGCTCTGCTTTGGGATCGGCTGCGTTCAGCAAATTTTGAAACTCAAATCGCCGTGAATAATCTGCAAGCAGACGATGCCTTGAATTTACTTGGTTACACAACTTATTTCGAACTGACGAACAGCCCTCAACCGAAAAATATACAGGAGATCCTGCATTACCTTCTAGAGGATGAAATTCTACTTAGGCAGGACAACGGACTGTTTGCCATTTCGAATTTAGGCGCCCTCTTGTTTTCAAAGCATCTGCGTGATTTCCCGCAGCTCTCGCGCAAAGCCATCCGTGTCATCAAGTATTTGGACAACAGAAGGCTTACGATGGCTAAGGAAATTATCAGTGATAAAGGGTATGCACTGGGGCTTGAGGGACTTCATTCATACCTGGAGGGCTTGCTGCCTTCACAAGAACTGATTGAAGGTGCTTTGAGAACCAAACGAAGTGGTTTCCCATCCATTGCCATTCGTGAAGCAGTTGCTAATGCGTTGATTCATCAGGATTTTTCTATAAGGGGAACTGGACCTATTGTAGAGGTTTTTGATGACCGCATTGAAATCACGAATCCAGGCACACCCCTGATAGACATTATGCGCATTATCGACAACCCTCCAAAATCGCGGAATGAAAAGCTGGCTGCTCTCATGCGGCGTATGAGGGTTTGTGAGGAAGCAGGTACCGGATGGGACAAAATAACAATCGCCTGCGAAATGGAGCAGCTCCCGGCTCCACGAATCAACCTGTATGAAAACAGTACAAAGGTCATTCTCTATGCGAGAGTGCCGTTTACCAGTTTATCCACAGATGAAAGGCTCTGGGCATGCTACTTGCACACCTGCGTGAAATATGTTCAAAACGAGCAAGCAACGAATCTCACATTGCGCAATCGTTTTGGGTTGGAAGATCATTCTGCCGCAAGCGTTTCCAGACTCATTAAAGCAGCAATGGAAGCAAATCTGATAAAGCCGGTTGACCCGGCCACATCACCGCGATATATGCGCTACATACCGATCTGGGGGTAAATCTCGTTTGCCGGCCATTTGCAAAGAGGGTTCGTATTTAGGCAGCTGATATCAAAATATGCGGATAAATATGGGTTTTTGACGCCGATTTCCATTTGCTGTCCATTTGCAGAAATGCCTGTGATAGTAGTAGAAGTGATTGTGAAGCGTGCCTGCGGCACGGGGACGAAATGCTGCCGCCGCCTGTGGCGGATGCAAGCGGCATGTAAGTCCAATGAGCCAGGAAATTTTCCGACCAAGCTTTGCGAGGGAGAGAAAATGACCATGGCAAATTGAGGGTAGCAAAGACAAATTCCATCTTTCGTAATCATGTGAAGCCGCATGACAAACCGGGCGTAGGGTGACAAAGCCTGCCGCCCGCAGTGCGGGATGCAGGCAGGCGGAGGAATCAAGCGAAGCGAGCGGGTCGAGTGCCCTCTGGGCACGAAGTGCCGCGACACTGAGCTTGCGGAACCGCGTCCCATGCGTTCCGCCGTGGTAGGGGACGACGACCCGTCGTCCCGCCGTTGATCCAGCCTATCGCTTCCCCATCTGCGGGGGTTATGCTCCCGTTTTTAAGGTTTTGCTCCAGTTTTGCTCCAGTTTTGCTACAAATGAAGGAAACCCCTGAGCCCTTGACAGGGCTCACTTTTTCACCTGCAAGAGGGGGTTTTGCTACTTTTGCTCCAGGTTTCCCGTATGTGATTCCTCTTCCTATCGCAGCGGGGGCTTTCATCCTGTCTTTCAGGGACAGGGTCCCCTTCCGGCCAAATGTCCGTTAACCCGCAAATTTACACGCGCTTATGCTATAATGCCGGTATTCACACATAGCGAAACGTTACCGCAGGCCGGGACCTTTCCATGGAGAGAGCAAACAGGCTGAAGAAAGACGGGGAACAAGGCATGACCGACAACCGCAAGGAACAGGAACGCGCGGAACTCCACCGCACCATCTGGAACATCGCCAACGACCTGCGGGGCAGCGTGGACGGCTGGGATTTCAAGCAGTACGTCCTGGGCATGCTGTTTTACCGTTATATATCCGAAAACCTCACGGGCTATATCAACCGGGGCGAGTGGGAGGCCGGCAACGAAGGCTTTGATTATGCCGACCTGCCGGACAGCGAGGCGGAGAACGCCCGGGAGGACCTGGTCAGCACCAAGGGCTTCTTCATCCTGCCCAGCGAGTTGTTCGGAAACGTCAGGAAGCGCGCCGTGAAGGATGAAAACCTCAACGAGACGCTGGAAAAGGTGTTCCGCAGCATCGAAGGCTCCGCCCGCGGGCATGACAGCGAATATGACTTCAAGGGCCTGTTTGACGACCTGGATGTGAACAGCGGCAAGCTCGGCAATTCCGTGGCGCAGAGGAACCGTCTGCTGGTCAAACTGATGGACGGGGTGGACGGGATGCGCCTGGGCGATTACCGGGACAACACCATCGACGCCTTCGGGGACGCCTATGAGTTCCTGATGGGCATGTACGCCTCCAACGCGGGGAAGAGCGGGGGCGAGTACTTTACCCCGCAGGAGGTGTCCGAACTGCTGACCCGCATCGCGGTGCTGGGGAAGACGGAGGTCAACAAGGTCTATGACCCCGCGGTCGGCAGCGGCTCCCTCCTGCTCAAATTCGCCAAGGTCCTGGGCAAGGAAAACGTCCGGCAGGGGTTCTACGGGCAGGAGATCAACATCACCACCTACAACCTCTGCCGCATCAACATGTTCCTGCACGACATCGGCTACGACCATTTCAGCATCGCCCACGGCGACACGCTGACGGACCCGAAGCACTGGGACGACCAACCCTTTGAAGCCATCGTGTCCAACCCGCCTTATTCCATCCGCTGGGAGGGGGACGCGAACCCCCTGCTCATCAACGACCCGCTCTTCTCCCCGGCCGGGGTGCTGGCGCCCAAGGCCAAGGCGGACTTAGCCTTCATCCTGCACGCCCTGTCCTGGCTGGCGCCCACCGGCACCGCGGCCATCGTCTGCTTTCCCGGGCTCATGTACCGCGGCGGGGCGGAGGGAAAAATCAGGAAGTACCTGATCGACAACAACTTCATCGACTGCGTCATCCAGCTGCCCAGCAACCTTTTCTTCGGCACCGGCATCGCGACCTGCGTCATGGTCCTGAAGAAATCCAAGCGGGACAACGCCACCCTGTTCATCGACGCGTCCCGGGAGTCTGTCAAGGTGACCAATGCCAATAAACTGACGGACGACAATATCGAAAACATCCTCTCCCTTTATGGCGAAAGGATGGATAAACCCTACCTGTCCCGCCTGGTCCAGAACAGGGAAATCGAGGAGAAGGCTTAAGTGCTGACGGTCAGCTCCTATGTCGATGGCGAGGATACGAGCGAGCAAGTCGATATCGGGAAACTCAACGCCGACATCGAAACCATCGTCGCGCGCCAGGCCTTCCTGCGGGATGAAATCGCCGGCATCATCGCTGAAATCGAGGGGGACGCATGAACAGGGAACTGCAATTCCTGATGTACAGCACGCCGCAGGAAGACGTCAAGGTCAAGGCGCTCATCAAGGACGAGACCCTCTGGTTGACCCAGAAAGGCATGGCCGAGCTGTTTGGCGTTCAGGTCCCCGCCATCAGCCGTCACCTGAAGAACATATTTGAGGAGGGGGAACTGGAAGAGGGAGTGGTCCTTTCCAAAATGGAAACAACCACTCCGCACGGCGCGATGCCTGACAAAACCCAGGTCAGTGAAACCAATTTCTACAATCTGGACGCCATCATCTCCGTCGGATACCGCGTCAGTTCCTACAAAGCGACGCGATTCCGCATCTGGGCAACCGGCGTTCTCAGGGAGTATATCCAGAAAGGCTTCGCCCTGGATGATGAACGGCTCAAGCAGGGAACGGCCGTTTTTGGGAAAGATTATTTCCAGGAATTACTGGAGCGGGTCCGTTCAATCAGGGCGAGCGAGCGGCGCATCTGGCAGAAAATCACGGACATCTTTGCTGAGTGCAGCATCGACTACGACCGGCTGTCTCCCGTCACCCGCGATTTTTATTCTATGATCCAGAACAAGTTCCATTACGCCATCACCGGGCATACGGCGGCGGAAATTGTGATAAACGGTTCGGATAGAAACCTGGAAAACATGGGCCTGACCACATGGAAGAACGCCCCGGAAGGGCGCATCCTCAAGTCCGACGTCGTCGTCGCCAAGAATTACCTTCCCGAGCCCCAGATCAGGCGGCTGGAACGGACTGTGTCCGGATATTTCGACTACATTGAGGATTTGATTGAGCGGCAGAACACCTTCACCATGGAGGAGTTCGCCGCCAGCGTCAACGAGTTCCTTTCCTTCCGCAGGTACAAAGTGCTGAACGACCGAGGCAGCGTGTCAAAACAGGAAGCCGACGCGAAGGCGGAAGCAGAATACGAGGAATTCAACAAAACCCGAAAGATCGTGTCCGACTTTGACCGCGAGGTCCGGACCCTGACGCGGGGAGAGGACAAGGGCAGCGATGGGAAGGCTTGATCAGTTAATTCAGGAGTTGTGCCCGGAGGGGGTTGTTTATAAACCTCTAAGT
>CAZJCB010000158.1:2301-5477 GCA_964544245.1 uncultured Christensenella sp. | reverse complement strand
GACCGTCCCCTGCGTCTCCTGCAAGGCCCCGATCCCGCAGGGCAGCAAGTTCTGCCCGGAGTGCGGCGCCGGCCAGCTGGCCAACGCCTGCAAGGACTGCGGCAAGCCACTGACCCCGGGCGCGAAGTTCTGCCCGGAATGCGGCGCGAAACAATAAGGACGTAACGAACCGCCCTTCCGGTCCTCCGGAAGGGCTTTTTGCAGGCATTGGATAAGAAAACCTCAGGGGATTCCATCCCCTGAACCCCAGGCAAGGGAGGAACTCCCTTGACCCGCAATCTAAATGATTTGATTGTAAATTTGCCATCATCCCGGAGGATCGGATACCGGATTCCCAAACGGGTGGATGCATCCCTTGCCTGTCACAGTTGGCCAAGCAAAAAGCTATGAAGGACACGAAAATGGAACAACAGGAACTCATGGACCTTTTCATCTCAAGGGGCGTCATCCGGCAGGGGCATTTCTACCGGCTCTCCGGCCGGCATACCGACTGGTACGTGCAGTGCGCCCGCATGTTTGAGGACGCGGACACCGCCGGCCGCGTCGGCCGCGAACTGGCCGAGCGGACCAGAGGCTGGGGGGCCGGCATCGTGCTCGCCGCGGCGGTGGGCGGCGTCCTGCCGGGCTTTGAGGTTGCCCGCGCGTTGGGGCTGAACATGGTCTACTGCGAGAAACGCGACGGCGCGCTCATCCTGCGCCGCGGTTTTGAACTGGAGGAAGGCGCCCGGGTGCTCATCGTCGAAGACGAGGTCTCCACCGGCCAGAGCGTCAGGGAGATGACGGAAATCGTCCGCGCCCTGAAAGGCGAGGTGGCCGGCATCGGCTGCCTGGTGGACAAGTCCGGCGGCCGCGCCCATTTTGACGCGCCCTTCCAGGCGCTGCTCACCATCCGGGCGGAGCATTACCGCCACGACGCCTGCCCGATGTGCGCGCAGGGCGTACCGCTGGAGAACGCGGGGTAAGTATCCGTCCCCAACGAGTCCCAGAGCACCCCGCCTGGCCGGCAGGGCCGGGGAGACGGTCAAATTTCCACCGGAAAGCGCTTGATTCAGCACAAAAAAGGGTATAGTATGACAAGTGGATAGAAAATCCCACTGCGTGATGCGAAACGCCATCCGGCGTTTAATGGCATACATCAATTTTTCAAGGAGGAAACCATGCGCAAACTCATTTCCCTCGCCCTGGCAGTCCTGTTCGTACTGAGCCTGGCTGCCGTCCCCGCTTCCGCACAGGAAAAGGTGCAGGTTCAGATGTTCCAACTCAAGGTCGAAATCGACCCTATGCTCCAAGCCTTCGCCAAGCTCTACAACGAGAAAAATCCGGGTGTGGAAGTCACTGTGGAAACTCTGGGCGGCGGCGCCCATTACGGCGGCGCGCTGAAAACCAAGCATTCTGCCGGACAGATGCCCACCATCTTCATGATCGAGGGCAAGGGCGGATATGAACTGTGGATGGACTACATCGCAGACATGTCAGATGCCGACTGGGTGAAGGACACCGATTTGGCCTACTACAGCCCCGAAGGTAAAGCGGTCGGCTTCCCGATCGCCATGGAGGGCTTCGGCCTGGGCTACAACGCCGAGATCCTGGAGAAGGCCGGCATTGACCCCGCCACCCTGACCACTTTCTCCGCCGTGAAGGCCGCGTTTGAAAAGCTGGACGGCATGAAATCCGAACTGGGCCTGGACAGCGTAACCAGCGTGGGCACTTCCACTGCGGGCGGCCTGTGGTGGGTCACCTCCCAGCACGTGTTCAACGCCTTCTACGCGGGCTACCTGGATTACAACGATTCCTCCGTGTATGACGCACTGATGAAGGGCGAAGTGGACCAGGAGCGCCTGACCGCGTTCGCCAACTACCTCAAGCTCCTCTACGACTACGCGGACCAGAACGTCCTGCTCAACGGCAACTATGACGCGCAGGTCGCCGCCTTTGCTCAGCAGAAAGCCGCCTTCATTACCCAGGGCAACTGGATCGACCCGAACATGAAGCAGCTGGAAGCCACCTTCAAGATGGGCTACATCTCCCATAACTTCCTGGAGCAGGAGTCCAAAGGCCTCTTCATGGCCGCTCCCTCATGGTTCGGTGTGAACGCCCAGGCCACCCCCGAGCAGCAGAAGGCCGCCGTTGACTTCCTCAACTACATGGCCCTGTCCGAGGACGGCGCGAACTACATGGTCGCCGAGGCCGGCATGGTGCCAGCCTTCAAGTCCGTCTCCCTCCTGCCCAGCGGACAGTTCTCCTCCGCCCTGGTGGAAGCCAGCGCGCGCGGCGGGAACTTCAACTGGTACTTTGGTCAGAACCCTGATGGGTTCAATATGAACACCTTGGGCCCGATTTTTGAGTTGCTGGCTATTGATGGCGATGTGGAATCCTTCGTCGCCCTCGTTACAGCTGCATTCCAATCCATCGCGCAATAAAGTAATCCTTCCGGGAGGGCTGTCAGAACAGCCCTCCCTCTTTTCTTGTTCAGGAAAATGGTCTATACTCCACTGAGCAAATATTTCATTATTTTGGCTAAGTAAGGAGAGGATGCGGCTTGAAAAGGCGAGGCTGGATTGATTTTCTGTTCATTTTCCCTTGTGTTTTTGCGTTCCTGATGGTCATCATCGTTCCTTTCTTCCTGGGCATCTATTACGCAATGACTGACTGGGATGGCGTCAGATCGATACTCAACTGGGTTGGTTTTTCGAATTTTACCGGAATGTTCAGTGAGCCGCAGTTTATCTATTCCTTCCTGATCACCTTGATGTACACGGCCATCAACATCGTGCTGGTGAATGTCGCCGGCTTCCTGATGTCCCTGCTGGCAACCAGCCGCGTAAAAGGCCGTAATTTCTACCGCGCGGGCTTTTTTATCCCCAACCTGATCGGCGGTATCGTGCTGGGCTACATCTGGCAGTTCGTTTTTAACAATGTGTTCGTTGACCTGGGCGATGTCCTTGGGTTGGTGGGGATGCAGAAATCATTCCTTGCCAGGAAAGAAACCGTCATCTGGGCGATGAGCGCGGTGAACACCTGGCAGTATGCCGGCTACATCATGATGATCTACGTCGCCTCCATCCAGTCCATCCCGCCCTCCTGCCGACCCTTGAACAGGTCATAGCCTTCGTCGCACAGCCGTTTGATCAATGGCGCCATCCGTTGAAGCGCGGCCTTTATCGCACCGGGCCGGT
>CAZJCB010000158.1:1793-2291 GCA_964544245.1 uncultured Christensenella sp. | reverse complement strand
CATCCCGGACTCGGTGATGGAAGCCGCCAACGTGGACGGCGCGAATTACACCACCCGCGTGTTCAAGATCATGATGCCTATGATGGCCAGCGCCTTCACCATCACCCTTTTCCTCACGCTGACCAACTCCTTCAAGCAGTTTGACCTCAACTCCACCCTCACAGGCGGAGGTCCAGCCATGCTCTACATGGGCAAAGCCATCCGCGCCAGCCAGCTGCTGGCGATGGACATCTACAACACGGCAATTAATGGCAATATGATGGCACACGCCCAGGCCAAGGCCGTCATATTCTTCATCGTCCTGGTTGTCTTTTCCATGGCTCAGGTCTACCTCAATAAACGCAAGGAGGTGGAGGCATGAGTTTGAAGACTGAAGCCAGCCTGCCCAAGATGCAGCACGCCAGCTCGGGTGAACGCCGCGGCGCCGGGATTATTATCCTTGAGATCATCGCTATCCTGATCTTTATTCTCTTCATGCTGCCATTCGTGCTGGTGGTC
>CAZJCB010000158.1:0-1783 GCA_964544245.1 uncultured Christensenella sp. | reverse complement strand
ATGACGGAGTCCGTGCCCAGACCATCCTGAGTGATCCCAGCAACATTGGCAGTCCTGAAAACGTGGGCGGATTGTACCCGGACTTTGTCAAGATCGCCGAAGGCTTTGGTGTTAAGGGTCGGAGGGTGATCCGGCGGGAGGATTTGCGTGAGGGGATCCGTGAGATGTTGGAACATGATGGTCCTTATCTGCTTGAAGTGATCGTGCCCTATTCGGAACACGTCATGCCATTCATTCCGCAGAAGTGTTCGGCCAAGGAAATCATCATCAGCCCGGTCTCCCTGCCGGCGTACTGGGGGCAGATCTGGACCAACGTGGTCACCATCTTCAACAATCCCTCCACCGACTACTTTGGCGCGTTCATCGACTCCGCCATCATCACAGTTCTGGCGCTGACGGTAATCACGCTCTTTTCAGCCATGTGCGCCTGGGCACTGGTGCGCAACAAGACGAAATGGTCCACCGTCATCTTTATGCTCTTTGTTTCCGCCATGGTCATCCCGTTCCAGGTGGTCATGTTCCCCTTGGTCCGCTGGTTCAAGATCATGGGCGACACCATCCGCCTGCCCCTGCTGGGCACCTACCACGGCATCACCTTCGCCTACCTGGGCTTCGGCTGCTCCATGACCATCTTCATCTTCCACGGCTTCATCAAGGGCGTCCCGCTGGAACTGGAAGAGGCGGCGACCATCGACGGCTGCAGCCAGGCGCGCACCTTCTTTGAGATCGTCATGCCGCTGCTGCAGCCCACCATCATCACCGTGTTGATCCTCAACGGCATCTGGGTCTGGAACGACTACCTGCTGCCGCTGCTCATCCTGGGCTCTTCCGGCGCGGTGCAGACCATCCCGCTGGCCGTTACGGCCTTCGCGGGCTCCTACCTCAAGCAGTGGGACCTCATCCTCACCAGCGCCCTGCTGGCCATGATCCCCATCATCGTGCTGTACCTGTTCGCGCAGAAGTACATCATCAAGGGCATGGTCGAAGGCGCCATCAAATAAGGACAGGAAACAAAAACGGAAGGACCGGGCGGGGAGGGGCGGTTTAGAAAAACTACCCCTCCCCGTACCCCTCCCCTGAAAACTTTCATTGAATGAACAGAGAGAACTACAAAAACAATAATTTTTTGATAAAGTTCTTTGGGGCCTGGGGCTTTCTTTCAAGAAAGCCCCAGGGTTCCCCCACCTTCCATCAGATGCTACAATGGCATGGAAAAACCCGCGGGGGCAAGCCCTCCGCCGAAGGAGAGAGCATGATCGACCTGCGCAGCGACACCGTGACCCGGCCCACCCAGGCGATGCGGGAGGCCATGAAGTCCGCCCCGGTGGGGGACGATGTATACGGCGACGACCCGACGGTCAACGAACTGGAGGCCCTGGCGGCGGAAGTGACCGGGAAGGAAGCCGCGCTGTTCGTATGCTCCGGCACCATGGGCAACCAGCTGGCCATCATGACGCACACGCATGCGGGCGAGGAGCTCATCGCCGGGCGGGACAGCCACGTCATCCAGCACGAGGCCGGAGCCTACGCGCGCCTGTCCGGCGTGTCGGCCATGACGGTGGACACGGACAAGGGCCCCATCGGCGCGAAGGACGTGGTGCGGAACCTGCGCGAGCCGGGCAACCTGCATCACCCGGCCACCAGCCTGCTGTGCCTGGAAAACCCGATGTCAGACGGCACCCTTGTGCCGCTGCCCCGCATGGAGGGCGCCATCGAAGCGGCGCACGCGCACGGGCTGAAAGTGCACCTGGACGGCGCGCGGCTGTTCAACGCGGCGGCCGCG
>CAZJCB010000157.1:0-5503 GCA_964544245.1 uncultured Christensenella sp. | reverse complement strand
GCAAAAAGGGCAGGGCTTTCCTGACGGCGTTCGCTTCCAGCATCGGCATCATCGGCATCGCCGTCATCCTCAGCCTGTCCTCGGGCTTCCAGAAGCAGATCGACACCTTTCAGTCAGATGCCATGACCGAATACCCCATCATCATCTCCCAGGCGCCCATGTCGGTGGAGCGCAACCGGTTTACCGCGATGCGCGGCGGCCTGCGGGGAAGGATGCTGCAAGAACCCGAGCCCGTCGTCTCCGGTGAGGTTTTCCTGGTTGACCCTTCCGAGGACCAGACGACGCATACCAACGTCATTACCGATGAATTCCTGGCCTACCTGAACGGAATCGACCCGGACATCTGCAGGAGCATCAGCCTGACCAGGACCACGGCCTTGAACCTGGTGCGTGAAACGGATAGCGGCGCTGTCCCGGTGACCCTGAAAGGGAGTGAACTCCCCTCAGCGGGTGCCAGCAGCGGCGCGAGGACGGGCCGCGGCATGCCCGGCCTTGCCAACCCGGCCGGCGTGTCCAGCCTGACCAGCTTGGGCCTGTCCTCCTTCCCCAGAGATCTGAGGGAAGAGGAAACGCCGTATATCCAAAGGAATTACGATTTGCTGGCGGGAGAATACCCTGGCGAAGCGGCCGACTTGGTGCTCGTAGTGGACGAAGAGAACCAGTTGGACGGGGACGTCCTGAAAAACTTGGGCTTTGATACCTCCGGCGCCGCGGCCCTCTCCTTTGAGAGCGTTGTGGGCACGCGGTTCATCCTGGTCCACAACGACGACTGGTACGTAAAAACAGCGATGGGGACCTACCTGCCCGGAAGCGATTACCAGGCGATGGCCGATTCGGAAAAGTCCGTCACGCTGCGTATCGCAGGGATCGTCCGGCAGAAGGAAGGCGTTAACGTCTCGCTGCTGGCGCCCGGGATTGCCTACAGCGACGAGCTGATGGACAGGGTCATCGGCGCCGCGATGGAGTCAGACATCGTCAAGGCACAGACAGGGAGCGAAAAGAATGTCATGAACCTGTCTGCCATGACTGATACGGCAAAGGCATCGTTCCTCAGCTACCTGGGCGGAAACGCCATACCCTCATCGATCATGCTGTACCCGGAAACCTTTGAGGACAAAGAGGAGGTCGCTGCCTACCTGGAGGCCTACAACGCGGACAGGGCGGAAGCGGACCAGATCCTTCACACCGACCTGGCGGAGACCATTTCCCAGATGACGGGGGGGATCATCAACGGCATCACCATCGTGCTGGTCGCCTTCGCCGCGATTTCCCTGATCGTCAGCCTCATCATGATCTCCATCATCACCTACACCTCCGTGCTGGAGCGCACGAAGGAGATCGGCGTGCTGCGCTCCCTTGGCGCCCGGAAAAAAGACATCACAAGGGTCTTTGACGCGGAGACCTTCATCCTGGGTCTCCTGTCCGGCCTGATGGGGGTCGCGGCGGCCTGGCTGCTGACCATCCCGATGAACAGGATCCTCTTCCGGCTGACGGAGCTGGAAAACATCGCCAGCCTGCAGGGCACGCATATCGTGATCCTGATTGCGGTCAGCACCCTGCTCGCGGTGCTCGGCGGGCACATCCCCGCGAAAATGGCTTCCGAAAAGGACGCCGTCGAAGCGCTCAGGAGCGAGTGAGCATACAGACCGCGCCAAAGCCTTGACCAATGAATTCATTGAAAATCTGAAAGCGAGGAAAACGGAATGAACATCTATGACCTGAACAAACTGGAGCTTGATCCGAACGCGGGCGGAAACTGCCAGGCCTTTTATGAAAACGACCTGATCAACGCGCGGATCATCGTGCTGAAGGCGGGCCAGAAGATTTCTGACGCCCGGGTGGACAGCTACGTCATGTTTCACGTGCTCAAGGGCGAGGTCACGCTGACGCGCAACGATGAAACCGCGGCGCTTCATGAGAACCAGGTCTTCATCACCGAACCGGCGGTCGTATCACTGGAAACCGTTCACGGGGCACGGCTGATGGGGGTTCGGATCAGCGCAAAGCAAGAGTAAACGCGCCTGCATACTGGAATCAACTTCCGCAAACAAGCGGCCGCTCTTCCAGCCTTGTCACTTCCCGGCAACTATTCCCCAAAAGATATCCTGTTTTCTCTCCCTATCAGCATGAAGGAGGCACCGCCATGAAACAAGCCATCCGTGTCCTGAGGCCCCTGTTCTTCGTCCTGTTCTTCATCCTGCTCAGGCAGCAGGCATTGATCGTCTGGCTGATCCTGTACGCGTCCAGCCTGATCTTCCCGACCCTGTTTGGAAAGCGGCTTTACTGCACGGCAGCCTGCCCGATCAACACCCTGATGCTGGGTGTCGTCTGGCTGAAGGGGAAACTCGGCAGGTTGGACAAGCCGACGCCCAAATGGCTCCGTTCCGGCTGGCTGGCCTGGGCCTCCCTCGGGCTGACCGTGGCGCTGTTCATTCTCAGCAGGCGGTTCATTGGCCGGGACCTGCCGGTCATGCTGTTCTGGATGGCCGCCGCCGTCGCCATCACGCTGTTCTTTCACCCGGACGTGTTCCACGACCTGGTTTGCCCCTACGGCGTCCTGCAGCGCCTGCTGGCGAAAGTCTCTTTCCTGTCTGAAGACGGCAGGAAAACTGCCCGTGACTACAGGGGTTTCAATGTGTCCGTCCTGGGTGGTGGAATGAAGCGGGGTGAACACCAGAAGCGGGATTCATAGGAAAAGGATCCCAGGATTCTCTACAGTCGCCGTTTCTGGACCCTCAGGCATCCATCCTCAAAGATAGAAGATCCGTTTCACGTTCACCGGGTCGGTGTGCGGCAGCCCGGCAGGCTTCCCTGTGTCCAGCAGCGCGATGGCGGCCATGTCGTTTTCGCTGAGCTGGAAATCCCAGATGTCGAAGTTTTCCCGGATGCGCTCCCTGCTGGTGGACTTGGGCAGCGCGCTGACGCCCTGCTGCACCAGCCAGCGCAGGCAGACCTGCGCGGAGGTCTTGCCGTGCTTTTCGCCGACAGAGCGGATGACCGGATTGTCCAGCAGGTCGGTCTTGCCCTGGGAGAAGGGACCCCAGGCCTGGAGCTTCGTCCCGTATTCCTGCAGGGTGCTTTCCATCTCCCGCCGCTGGTGGTAGGGGTGCATCTCCAGCTGGTCCACAGCCGGCAGGAACTCGTTGTGCAGCGCCAGGTCCGTCAGCCGGTCGGCGTAGAAATTGGACACCCCGATGGCCAGCGCGCGCCCCTGCCGGTACAGCTCGCCCGCCGCGCGCCAGGCGCCGTAATAGTCGCCGAAAGGGTGGTGGAGGAGCCAGAGGTCCACGTATTCCATCTGCAGCGCTTCCAGGGACCGCTCAAAGGCGGCCTTGGCCTTTTCATAGCCCATGTCGCTGATCCACACCTTGGTGGTGATGAACAATTGGTCCCGGGGGATGCCGCTCTTGCGGACGGCGCAGCCGACAGCCTCTTCGTTTCCGTAAAACTGAGCGGTGTCAATGAGCCGGTAGCCGGCCTCCAGGGCGTAAAGGACCGCCTGCTCGCAGACGGACAGGTCCTTGACCAGGTAGGTGCCAAGGCCCAGCAGGGGCATTTCCGCGCCGCCGGGCAGGGTGACGGTTTGTTTCATCTCGGTTCCTTTCCGGCGCCGCCGCTCAGGGCGCTGTGCTTGTGCTGGATGTCCAGGATGTGGCGAAGGGTGTGCGTGATTTCCGCGCCGAAATGGGTCAGGAGGTATTCTCCCTTGCGGGCGTCCTCCTCCGGACCGCCCCTGGTCACCAGCCCGCTCTCCGTCAGCGCGGCCAGCTTGCGCTGAAGTTCCGTGTCGCTGATGAAGGCGATGCCGTTCTTCAGCTCTGTAAAGCGGCTGGCGCCCTGCTCCAGCGCGAAAAGGATCATGGGGTTCCAGCGGCCGCCGATGATGGATTCCATCAGGCGCAGCCCCTGTTCCAGCTGCGGTGCCTGGGAATCCCGGAAAATGGTGTCCGTTGCCATAAAACTTCCTCCTGACAGGGGCGGGGACTGCTCCGGATTCGTTTTGTTCCTTTTCATTCTAACAGCCCGGCCTGGATAGGACAAGCCTTCGCCGGGAATGAACATATTTGTTCGTTGAAGTCTGCGCGCCTTCCTGTTAGGGTATGGATACAATGCGCGGGCATACCGCGCAGTTCAAACGACAGAATATGAAAGGGGACATTTGGATATGAAAGACCCGAGGGAAAAAAACGGGCTGGGACCCGGTTCACACAGCCGCAACGACGTGATCGGCGGGCACCCGCAGCTGCGGACCGCCGCCGGCGCGCCGGTAGAGAACAACCAGGACACGATGACCGCGGGCGCCCGCGGCCCCGTCGCCCTGCAGGACACCTGGTTCCTGGAGAAGATGGCGCATTTTGACCGCGAGGTCATCCCCGAGCGGCGCATGCACGCCAAGGGCTCCGGCGCTTTCGGCACCTTTACGGTGACGCATGACATCACCCGCTACACCAAAGCCAAGGTCTTTTCAGAAATCGGAAAGAAGACCGAAATGTTCGCCCGGTTTTCCACTGTCGCCGGCGAGCGCGGCGCGGCGGACGCAGAGCGGGACATCCGCGGCTTCGCCCTGAAGTTTTACACCGAGGACGGCAACTGGGACATGGTGGGCAACAACACCCCGGTGTTCTTCTTCCGCGACCCGATGAAATTCATCGACCTCAACCATGCCGTCAAGCGGGATCCGCGCACCAACCTGCGCTCCGCCAACACCAACTGGGACTTCTGGTCCTCCCTGCCCGAGGCGCTCCAGCAGGTGACCATCGTGATGAGCGACCGCGGCATCCCGAGTTCCTACCGGCACATGCACGGCTTTTCCAGCCACGCCTATTCCTTCATCAACGCGAAGAACGAGCGTTTCTGGGTCAAGTTCCATTTCCGCTCCCAGCAGGGCATCCAGAACTATACCGATCAGGAAGCCGAAAAGGTCGTCGGAATGGACCGGGAAAGCCACCAGCGCGACCTGTACGACGCCATCGAGCAAAAGAAGTTCCCCAGGTGGAAGATGTACGTGCAGATCATGACCGAACAGCAGGCCGACGCGATGAAGACCAACCCTTTCGACCTGACTAAGCAATGGCCGAAGAATGATGCCCCCTTCATCCCAGTGGGCGAGTTTGAGCTCAACCGCAATCCGGACAACTATTTCGCGCAGGTGGAGCAGGCGGCCTTCACACCGGCCAACGTGGTCCCCGGCATCAGCTTTTCGCCGGACCGCATGCTGCAGGGCAGGCTGTTCTCCTACGGCGACGCGCACCGCTACCGCCTGGGCGTCAACCACCACCAGATCCCCGTCAACCAGCCCCGCGGCGTTCAGCACCCCCATTCCTTCCACCGCGACGGCCAGATGCGCGTGGACGGGAACCTGGGCAGCGAGATCCACGTGGAGCCAAATTCCTACGGCAACTGGACGGAAACGGATGACAATTACCAGCCCAAACAGGCGGGCGGCGACGTTTACCGTTATGATTTCCGCGAGGACGACGACGATTACTACACCCACCCCGGC
>CAZJCB010000156.1:3202-5526 GCA_964544245.1 uncultured Christensenella sp. | reverse complement strand
GGAAAGAGGGTGTCGATGACGCGCTGGCCGGTCACCATGGGCGAACGCGGGGAGAGCTTTTCGGCATAGGGGCGGCCTTTTCGGACCGGCCAGCGCTGCAGCATGCTGACCTCATGCTCCTGCCCGTCACCGCCCTGGATGACGCAAACGGTGTCCGTGACCCTGGCGGGTCCGGTATGGATGGATTTGATGACGCCGGAACAGCCCCCCGGCACCATGATGCGGTGCTCGACCACGGGGCTCTCCTGCACGGTGCCCAGGATGTCGCCCTGCACCACCTTGTCGCCCGGCGTCCTCCCCGGGACAAAATCCCACTCCTTTTCTCGGTCCAGCGCGGGCACCTCAATGCCCCGCGTGATGCGGTCGCCCGCCTGCTCGCGGATGACCTGCAGCGGCCGCTGGATGCCGTCAAAAATGGATGCGATCAGCCCGGGCCCGAGTTCCAGGGAAAGCGGTGCGCCGGTCGACTCCACCGGTTCGCCCGGCCCCAGGCCGCTGGTCTCCTCATACACCTGGATGGAGGCCCGGTCGCCCCGCAGTTCCAGGATCTCCCCGATGAGGCGGTGCCGGCTTACGCGCACCACGTCAAACATCCGCGCGGAGGACATGCCTTCCGCCACGATCAGGGAGCCGGCAACCTTGATGATCTTGCCCTGGGCCATGAAATTACTCCTCGTTTCCTCTTTGTTTGATCAGAATGTCCGCCCCGATGGCCTTGATGACGTTGTCGCGTACGCGCTGCGCGCCGTAGCCGTCCGTCCCCCGGATGCCCGGGATGGGGATGACCGCGGTGTCGGGTGTCAGCTCATATCTGGACAGGGCTTCCGGGGCGAGGCGGGCCGCCGTTTCCGTGATAAAAATCACAGGCACCCCGTCACGGCTCAGTCTGTGAAGGGCGGCGGTCACCTCTTCCTGCGTAACCGCTGGAATGGTGAGCGCACCGATCGTCCTGAACGGGAGGATGGCGTCTTCCTCCCCCACAGCGCCCAGGCGCAGCGCTTTACCTGCCATATGCGTCACGCAGCCTTTCACGGATCGTTTCAACCGGAAAGCCGTTGAGCTTGCCCGAAAGGATCAGCCGGACAGCCGTCGTCTCCCGCTCATGCGCCAGCAGCCAGCCGACGAGCACCTCAACGGCAAAGGGTTCGCTGCGGTAAGGCCTGAAAAGCCCCAGCAGCCAGTCGTCCGCCGCCTTTTCCAGCGCAGGGACCGCTTTGGGTTCCTGCAGCGCTTTTTTTAACGCGGCCTGCACCGCTTTGCCGTAGGGCGCCAGGCGGCGGGAAATGCCTTCAGGCTGGTCCGCCAGCTTTACCCAGTTGTCCCTGCTGATCGCGCCCCCGGGCAGCAGCAGGTCCAAAAAGCTGACGCCCGCCCCTTCCATGGCGCGCAGGCGCAGGAAGGACACGACGTTGCGCAGGTCCGCGAAGCCGGCGAAATACTGCTTCACGGCCTGTGATCTGGCGTGCTTCACGTTCTTTTGGATGAGCCCGTACAGCGCCTGGTCGATCCGCACGTCGATCTCCATCGGGTCAGCCCCCAGCGAGACGCGCTTTTCCAGCGCTTCCATGGCAAGGCGGAACTCCTCCGGCAATTTCCTGTACACCCGCTCCGCGACCGCGTGCCTGAGCACTTCCACCGGGATGGTGCCGCAGTTTGACAGGGCTTCCGCCCCGGCGTCCAGGATCCTCTCCTTCAGCAGCGCCTTCAGGTTCTGCGCGTCATGGCGCATCAGGAAGGCGTCGGTCAGCGCCGGATCGGGCGTGATCTCCCGGATGCGCGCACAGGCTTTCTCCAGCATGGACACGCTGAGCGCCTCAATATTGCCGCTCTCCACGCCGGACCAGCCCATTTCGCCCAGCGCGCGCAGCGCGTCTTCATAACCGGGCGCGGACAGGAGCCGTTCCAGCTGCGAGTCTCCCAGCGGTTTTCGGGCCGCCGTGCGCACGCGCGCCACGGCGTAGGCGATGCTTCCCTGCGGCATGCCCGCCCCCCTAATTCTTCCCGCCCGGGAAGAGAACGTCGGCTACGCCTGACTCCAGCGCTTCGCGCCTGCCCTCCAGCAGCGACTCAAAGGTGCAGTGCGTCTGGCTGCTTTCGCTTCGGAGCACCACGCCGCACACGCCGGGGATCTCTTCCCCGCTGTCTTTCAGCTCTGCCAGTTTACCCATTCCGGCAAGGCCTTCGTTGGCTTTTTCTATGAAAGAGGGCGTATAGAAGCCGCTGTTGACCGCGCCCGGCATGAGCAACTCGTCCCCGACGGCGTTTTGAAGCACCATCTGAAGGACCTGCGCTTCAATCTCTTCATCGGGCAGGGCATGCATCCG
>CAZJCB010000156.1:0-3102 GCA_964544245.1 uncultured Christensenella sp. | reverse complement strand
GCCAGCAGCGCCAGCACGGCGTAGGTCTCCACCATGACGGTCATGGTGATGGCCTTGCCCGACATGTCCGGATGCTGCCCGACCATCAGCATACCCGCGGAAGCCACCTTGGCCTGATGGATGGCCGACAGATACCCAACCAGGGCGACAGGCATTACCGCGCCGATATATGCGAAGCCTTGCATCATCTCAACAGCCTTCATCACTCCGCTCAGCACGCCTGTGTTGACAAGAATGATGACGGCAATCAGGAATCCGTAGATTCCCTGCGTACCTGGCAGAATCTGAAGAACCATAAGCTTGGAATTCAACTCAGGGTTTTCAGACGAAACGCCGGCTGAAGTCTGGCCCGCCAGGCCCACGCCTTTTGCAGATCCGATACCCGCTACAGTGACTGACAGCGCCGCAGCAAAGATCGAGAGAACCTGGCCGATGGTTAAATCCATGTAAGTATCCTCCCACGCAGTAAAATTTAAGTTCTATATAAACACGATCACCATGGTGAATGGGAATCGTTGACGCGCACGTACCTGGGTGAAAACTTCAGGGGGGTGAAGCTCTTACCGCCCTCCTGATAGAACTTGCCGAAGAACTCGATATACTGAAGCCTGCAGGCATGGACGTAGGCGCCCAGGATGTTGATGGCGGCGTTGAACAGGTGGGCGCCGACGAAGATGAAGGAACCAATGACGATGCCGATGATCCCGCTGCCCATAATCATCCCCACCAGCTGGTTGATGACCATGCCGATGACGCCGGTCGCCAGCCCCATGCCGAACAGGCGCATATAGCTCAGGAGGTCTGAGATCCAGCTGGTGACCCCATACAGCGCGCCCAGCCCGGACAGCAGGCGTTTGAGCGGGTTCTTGGACTTGTTCCTCCCCGCGGTGAGGAGCACGATGCCCGCGCCTGCGATGGCTATCCACTTTCCGACCCCCGCGGTCTGGGGCAGGAACAGCAGCCCAAGGCCGACCACGACCATCATCCAGCTCAGCTGGTCATACACGGCGTCCAGGGGGCTGCCGCGGCGGATGTTCTGGACCATGCCAAGGATCAGTCCCGAGAAGAGGTGCAAGGCACCGATACCGATGCAAACCGCCATCACGGGCAGCGAGTTGTTGACGGGGTCAAACACCGAGGGGAAAGGCGCGAAACCAAACCAGGTGTTGTACAGCGCGCCCCAGATAACCGTTGAGAGCCCGCCGCCGGCCAGGATCCAGAATATCTTCCTCCCGCCCTCGGAAGGTTTCATGATCCTGACCATGATCGGAATCAGGATGGCCATCATCAGCCCGTATCCGGCGTCGGACACCATCATGCCAAAAAAGCAGGCGAAAAAGGGCATCATCACGGCGCTTGGATCCAGCGCGTCCGGGGCAGGCAACGCAAAGCCGCTGACAACGGCTTCATAAGGCCTGACCAGCGGCTGGTTGCGCAGCAGCACCGGCGGCTCCTCCCCCGCCTCAGGGGCGGAAAAGGTGACCTGCGCGACAGGAAAATCCTCCTGGATCCGCTTGCTCAGCGCTTCCGCGACGTAGGCCGGGACCCAGCCGCGCAGGAGGGCCGCTGAGGACGTATGCGCCATGTTCGCTTCCGCCTCAAGCCTTGCCTTTTTCGCGCTGAGCGCCTCATACGCCAGGCGCAAAGCAGGCAGGTGGACGGCCAGGGCGAGCATTTCCCGCTCAATCCCTTTGTTCTTCAACTGAAGTGCCTGGAGCGACTCCTGAATTTTCTTGTATTGCGTATCTGCGGTGCCCTCTTCCGCGGCTGGGACAACGTGCTGATAGCCGATGCCGCGAAGCGCCTGCAGGAACTCTTCCGCCTGAGACCGGTGCACCAGCGCGTAAAAACTGGCCGCGTCCCTTACGTTGCCCAGCGCGCGGATACAGGCGGGACGGCCTGACCAGTCCTGAACCATCTTTGCCAGCCCGGCGGCGGACGCCTGTCCGGTGAACACCCTGCAGGTCGAAGTGTCTTTGAGAAGGCCGGAGGGGATGTCCAGCCCCAGCCAGGGCAGAAGCTGTTCTTCCTGCTGGCGCAGGCGCGTCTCATTGCCGCGCAGGTCACCGGATTGCCGTTCCAGCAGCTCAGTCTGGGCAACAAGGCCCATCACATGGGAATGGTCCTCGCTTTCCAGCGCTTCCCGCCCTACACCGGGCAGCGGAGTGAACATTGACTTCTTTTCCTTGTCATACCGCGACAGTTTGGCGATTGCCCAACGCAGCCGGGAAATGTCCTCCTCCAGTGCCTGGGCTTCCAGGCCCTCGGCCGGCTCAAACCCGCCCTCCGGCTGGTCAGCTTTCGTCAACTGAACACAGCCGAAGCGCTGGAGGAGCCGCAGCAGCCGCTCATGATCCCCGCGCAGCAGCAGCACGCTGACCCGCTTCATCTCAGCGACGGCCATTGAGTACCTCGCCCAGAATGTATTCCACTGCCTCCGGCAGATGCTCAACGGCTTTCCCGACGAGGCTGTCAATGCGTTTCAGCCCTTCCTGCCTGCGGACGGCCAGTTCACGCTCAACCTGGGCGCGCCTGTCATCCAGCAGTTTCTGGTGCAGGGCGCGGTTGCCGACGGCCGCCCTGCGCTCCTGGTCCAAAACAGCCGACTCCGCGTTTTTAACGGTCTCGTTCGCGCTCTTCTGCGCGTCCAAAACCGCTTCGTTCGCCAGCTTTTCTTCAGCCAGAATGTTTTGCAGGATATCAAGCGACATACCTATCACCTCATGCTGAGTGTTCCGCCAGCCACTATACCATATGTCAGGGGATACGGCAATCACAACCGCCGCGAAATCCCCCTCGCAATCTGCTGCCGGAGGGAGATTCCGGTGCTTGCACGCGTTCTGTCTTCTTGCTATAATGGCGACGCTTTACCGAAGCTTGAAAGGATGGAACCCACATGTTTGAACTGCTCCTCAGGATCCCCTCAGCCCTCGCCGAAACAGCCGGCACCGCCGGTGATACGGCCGCAGCTGCCGCGGACCCTGCCAGCCCGGCCTCCCTGATTTCCATGTTCCTGCCGATGATCCTCATCGTCGCCGTCTTCTATTTCCTGATGATCCGCCCGCAGCGCAAGAAGGACAAAAAGGTCAAGGACATGCTGTC
>CAZJCB010000155.1:0-5590 GCA_964544245.1 uncultured Christensenella sp. | reverse complement strand
GATGAGCCCGGCGTTGAAGTACATGGTGATGATCAGGAATCGGTACCAGAACCTGCGCTGCCACATCTCCTTCTTGGTGACCAGGTAACCCGCGAAACTGGAGGCGATGACCATCACCAGGGTGCCCAGCAGCGTGCGGGAGACGGAGACCAGGAAGGCGGCCACGACGTCGCCTGCCTCCAGCAGGGAGCGGTAGTTGTCAAAATGGATGCCCCTGGGAAAGAAATTGATGAGCCCCCGCTGCACTAAGGTGTTCTCCGAGATGGTATTGATGAACAGGTAATAGAAGGGAAACACACAGCTGGTCGCAAACAGGAGGAAAAACACCGTGTTGAACGCGTTGAACGCTTTCCCGGAGGGGGACGCGCCGGCCTTGATGCGGTTGGGGTTGTGCTCCTGTGTTGCCATCGCTCCCCTCCCTACACAATGCTATCGCCGCGCACCAGGCGGGAGACGCTGTTGGCCGTAAACAGCAGGGCCAGGCTGATCAGGGTCTTCATCATGCCCACGACGGTGGACAGCGGGATGATGCCGTTTTCGATGCCCAGGCGGTATACGTACAGGTCCAGTACCTCGATGCTGGCGGAGTTCTGGGCGTTGCGGAATACGTAGTACTGCTCCATGCCGTTGGAGAGGATGGAGGCGATGGCCAGCAGCAGCAGCACCGAATAGGTAGGCAGGAGGCCGGGCACGGTGATGAAGCGGATTTTCTGGAAGCGGCCCGCCCCGTCCACCGTCGCCGCTTCAAAGAGCTGCGGGTCAATGGAGGAGATGGAGGCGACGTAGATGATCGCGCTCCAGCCGACGCCCTTCCACATCCCCCAGAGCAGCATCTTCAGCCAGACGTTCCCGCTGCCCATCAGGTGATTTTGCGAAGAGGAGACGCCCAGCAGGGAGAGGAAGCCGTTGACGAAGCCGTCCGTGCTGAACATCGCCAGCGCCACTGCGTACACCAGCACCCAGGAGATGAAGTTCGGGATGGTGATGAGGGTCTGGATGGTGCGGGAAAAGCGCCGGCTCCTGAATTCCGAGAGCATGATGGCCAGCGCCATGGGCACCCAGCTGGTCAGGATACCCAGGCCGCTCATCGCCAGGGTATTGCGCATCACGTGCAGGATGTCCGCGCGCGTGGCCCCCTCGCTGAGCAGGAAGGTGAACCATTTGAAGCCCGCGTAGTTTTCAGCCGACAGCGCGCCGCCCGCCTTGTAGTCAAAAAACGCGTAGCGCCAGCCAAACAGCGGAAGGTAGGCGAAGATGAAAGACAGCACCGCGAAGGGCAGGAACAGCAGGAACAGCCGATAGCGGGCATGCATCTCGTATTTCATCCCCTCAGGCACCCTGGGCAGCAATCGCAGCCGCAGGACGAGGGCGGGCAGCAGGGTCATCAGGGCCAGCGCGGCAAAGAGGGGAAAGACCTCCGGAAACATCGCCCTGGCGCGTTCCTGCTCGGGGAAGGCGAGGAACTGCCGGTATGCCATGAGGATGACCGCCAGCCCGCTCAGCTGCATCAGGCCGCCTAAAACGGCCAGGCCGCTGCCAAGGCGCCTGAAGCGCAGGTTGCCCAGGGACAGGCAGGCACAGGCCACGATGAGCAGGATGCCCAGGACCGTCAAGGCACTGCCCGCGAAGAGGGCCTTGAAGGCAGCCTCGTCCACCCAGCCGCGCAGAAGGGCACGGCCGCTGTCGGAGATCAGGGCGCCATAAGAGGTACCCGTGGTGAACAGGGAGACGTTCCTGTTGATCAGGCCGCTGACCCGCGCCGGGTTCAGGCCGGGCAGGAAGGCGGACAGCACCAGCAGCAGCGCTAGTACACGCAGGGCGATAAAGAGTATATCGGGTAGTTCCCCGGTTTTCCCGCCCCCCGCCTGATGAAGCGGCTTGCCCTTGAGGTTCCCCGCCGGTTTCAGGCTCATCTCGCCGTGTCCGCGATGGCGCTCAGCTGCCGCGCCAGTTCCTCGTCATAAAAGGTGAGTTCCGCCCGGTTGAGCAGCAGGTGCCCGTTGTCCCAGAACATCGGGCAGTAGCCCAGGCTGACAGCCGTCCGGGCAACGCTGGCATCCCAGAGGCGGATGCTGAAGGGATCCTTGAATTCTATACCGTCGCACACGCTGTACTCGCCCAGCACCACGCCATAGCCCATGTCGGTGAACTTTTTCATCATCCGCAGATAGCGCTGCAGGTCGCGCATGTCGCCCGGCGTGCCCCAGGTCTTGCGCATCGGGGCATAGCTGGCGTCTTCCTTCAGCCCCACAAAGTCCCAGGGGGTATAGTAGTGCACTGATATCATCAGCCGGTTTGCCGGGTCCTCCGGCATCCTGAAATACTCGTGGCAGGTCAGCTCAATGTCCGTGTTGTACCCCGCGATGAGCAGGAAACGCCCCGCATTGTTCCCGCCCGAGGCGCGGATGAGGTCCACAAAGCGCTGGTTGATTGTGTTCAGCAGGTCGAAAGCCGGCCTGGCCGCCTCGGTCACGGCGCCGGGGCCGCCGTAATGGTTGAAGATCTTCTGCCAGGCAACCTCGTTGAAGGACTCGAACACCACCCTGTCGGGGTAATCCCGGAAACGCTCGGCCACCTGCCGCCAGATGGCCTCATACTTCGCCATCGCCCAGGCATAATCGTCATGAAACCGGCTGTACCATCCGCCGTCCCAGTGGATGTTGATGACCACCGTCATATCCAGGTCCAGCGCGTAGCCGGTGACTTCCTCGACGCGGTCCATGAGGTCCGGGTGGATGGTGAAGTCCTCTGCCATCAGGTTGCTCCAGGCCACCGGCAGGCGGATGGAACGAAAGCCCAGCCCGGCGATTTTCCGGAGTATCTCCGGCGTGGTCTTCGGGTTGCCCCAGGAGGTCTCATACGCGCTGATGCTGGCGAGCTTGCCGCCGGTCGCCTCCAGCGTGTTGCCCAGGTTCCAGCCGACCCCCATCTCTTTGACAAATTCCAGGCTGGTCATCTCCCTCTCCCCCTCCTGCGCGGCAGTCTGCGCCGCCATATCACCTGGCAGCAGAAAGAGAAAGGCGGCGAGCAGGGCCGGAATGAAGCGCTTGTTCACATTGTATTCCTCTTGTTTGAAATGATGACATACAGTGAGTATTTGAGGGATGCAGCGCCCACCGGACATTCAGAAAACGCTTCCGCGCCCCGGTGGGCAAGGGCGCGGAAGCATCGTATCCCGGTTATCTGGCGGACAGGTATACTTCCAGATCAGTCGCGGCTTCTGTGTTGAAGCCGGTGCCTTTCAGGGAGAAAACCACGCGCAGTTCCTGTTTTGGCGTGATCTTTTCCGGCGCAATCGGGGGCAGGTCCATGGTGCCGGTACCGTAGACATTATAGATCTCTATTCGCAGTTTCTTGTTGTTTTCGATATCGCCGAAAATCAGGCGGTCGTTGCGGACCTCCACACGCTCGCCGTCCACGAACACGGCGATCGCCACCTCCAGCGCAGTGCCCGCCTCTTTGGAGGTGTAGGCTGTGCCAATCTCGCTCATCGCGGCACCCAGGTCAGTGATATCGATGTTGAACACGCTGGCGCCGGTAGGGTCTTCAGCGGTCTTGTCCTCAGGCAGCGTTTCCTTGCTGATGTAGACCTCGTACACGCCATCGCCCAGGACGATGGTGTCGCCCGCAGTACCAGGTTTCAGATTTTCCCACGTCCAGTCGTCATCGCCGAACATCAGGAAGGCGGGATAGCCATCGGGGTTGATTTTGCTTTCAACCACTGCGGCGGGCGCTTCGCCCTTGATGGCGGTGAAGCGGACAGTCAGGGTCTGAACCGACGCGAAGGCCGCGGGGTCGACCATCTTCGGGGAGGATCCGCTGACTTCGCCTTCGGCGACACGCGCGTCCGGCGGCAGCTCGGAGACCCATTCGTTGAAGATGTTGGTGCGGGTCTCGATCATATCGTCGCTGCTGGTGTAGCCGGGGGTAAAGGCGACGGGTTCGCCGTTGACCAGGATCTCGTCGATTTGATAGATGTAGTTGGGGAAAATCTTCTCCCCGTCCTTGATGCCCAGGGCGATGAAGGCCGCGCCCTGCGCGGGGGAGCCTTCGGGGAACTGGAGTGTAACTTCGTAGGAACCCTCTCCTTTGACCCAGGCGTTGGTACCCTCCGTGGCGCGTTCCGTGCCGTCCAGCCAGTACTGGTGGTTATCCGTCCAGCCGCTGTCCGCGTACATGATGTAGGCCTCGGCTTTGGGGGAGATGGCGGTGAAGCGGATGCGGACCTCGCCCACCTGGGCAAACAGCGCCGGGTCCACGATGATGGGGGCTGCGCCTTCCAGGCTGCCGTCCGGCGTGCGCGCGTCAGCGGGCAGCTCGCCCACCCAGGCGTTGAAGATGTTCACGCGGGACTCCGCCCCGTCATCAGAGCTCGTATAGCCCTTGGTGAAGGGGATTTCCGCGCCGTTGACCAGGATGGCGTCCAGCTGGTATATGAAGCCCGGGAAGGCCAGCTCACCGTCCTTGATGCCCAGGGCGGTGAAGGCGAGGCCTTTGGCTTTGGCATCCTCCGGGAAGGCGAGCGAAACTTCGTACACGCCTTCGCCGGTGACTGTCGCGTTCTGCGCTGTGACAGGCCATTCGTTCCCGTCCAGCCAGTACTGCGCCGCCCAGGCCTCATCCGCGTACATGACATAGGCGGTCGCCTCCGTGGGCACAGGAGCCGGCGCAGCGGGCGCGTTGGTCACGGTGGCGGGTTCCATGGTGAAGGAGACTTCCACCGTCTGCACGCTCGCGAAAGCGGCGGGGTCCACCGCCTTGGGGGTGCTGTCCGCGATGCTGCCCGACGCGATGCGCGCGTCGACCGGCAGCTCGCCGACCCATTCGTTGTAGATGTTTGTGCGGGTCTCAACTTCGTCGTCAGAACTGGTGTAGGTCTGGGCAAGCGCGACCGGTTCGCCGTTGACCTTCACTTCCTTCACCGTGAAGGCCATGCCGGGGAACAGCGCTTCGCCGTCCCGGATGCCCAGCGCCATGAAGGCAAGGCCCAGGGACGGGTCGCCCGGGAACGTCAGGGATACATTGTAGCCGCCCGGCTCCGTCACCACGACGTTTTCCGCGGTCACGGGCCATTCCTTGCCGTCCATCCAGTACTGGTGGTCCACCGTCCAGGCGGCGTCCGCATACATGATGTAGGCGGTTCCGGGTTCAGGGGCCGCCGGAGCCGTTGCCAGGGCGGGGGTGAGTGAGAGCAGGAGAAGCAGAGAAGTCAGGACCGCGAACCATTTTTTCATGTGCACCCTCCATTTTGTGTCGTATTCAGCCTTTTGTCCACCACGAAAACGATTATCTCGCTTTATTATAGACAGGCGCTGACGGGGTGTCAAGGGAAATCCTGCCGGCTGCGCTTGAGAGGCCAGGGGTTACGCCGTGCACTTCTGTGCGATTAATCTGGTCAAGTCACAAAAAGTTCACAGTCCTCTAATCCATTGAATTCATTCGTTTTTCTTCATGTATATTCTGGTATTGTGAACTTGTGCACTCTTTTTCAGGATTCTATTTACAGCACTCCATATATCCTCATTCTCAATTTATACTTTTTCCCTGAAAAATACTCACAATACTCACAAAGAGGAAAATAGTGCCCAAA
>CAZJCB010000154.1:0-5719 GCA_964544245.1 uncultured Christensenella sp. | reverse complement strand
TCAGCAAGCCTGGACACCGGCGGGCTGTCCAGCCTCAGCTTCAGCTTGGGCATGCCCGGCGGCATCGCCCTGAACGGCAGCCACGTCAACGTCGCCGGATGGAGCATCAGCGGGGGAACGTCGGTCTCCCTGTCCGGCCCGGCGACCACATCGGTCACGGCGTTCGTCTACTTCTCCGTTGATCCCGGGATCCCCGGTAACCCGACCATCAGCGTCAGCGGCATCACCGCCGGCACGCCGGAGGGAAGCATCGGCCTGGGCAGCCGCAGCCTGACGCTGATGCTGCATCCGGAAGCAACAGAGAAACCGACGGAGCCGCCGCACGAGCACAGCTATACCGAGTCCGTAATCCCGCCCGCCACATGCGGCCAGAAGGGAAAGACCGTCTATACCTGCGGCTGCGGGGACAGCTATGAGGTAGAGACAGAACCGCTCGCCCACCAACCCGCGGACAGTTTCACGGTCACAAAGGCCCCCTCCTGCGCCGAGGCGGGCAGCAGGGCGATCCTGTGCCTGCGGTGCGGGAAGGCGCTGCAAACGGAAACCGTCCAGGCGACGGGGCACCAACTGGCAGAACGGATCAAACTGCCGGCAAGCTGCACGGCAGCGGGTGAACTGGAAACATACTGCAAGAACTCCGGCTGCGGGTATTCCGTCGTCCAGGCGATCCCACAACTGGACCACAACTACGGCCTGCCTGTTATGATTCCAGGCAGGGACTGCGTGACCCCCGGCATCGAAAAGCAGGTTTGCCGGAACTGCGGACATGAGCTGACACGGGAGATCCCGGCGCCAGGGCATGACTTTGGGCCCTGGACAACAGTCCCCTGTGACACGGGCGGCGTGAGAACGCGCAGCTGCAAGAATTGCCCCGTTGTTGAGGAAAAGACCGTTCCCGCCGGCAACCATGCCTGGGGCGGTGAGGTCATCAAGGTTCAGGCGACCTGCGCAGGGCAGGGGACGGTGAGCAAAACCTGCACAGTCTGCGGAAAAGAGGAAGAGCGCAAGATCCCCGCGCTGGGGCATGACCTGGGCCTGCCCGTTATCGAAACCGCCCCCGGCTGCCTGACGGAAGGCCTGGCAAGAGCGACCTGCAGGCGGTGCGCGTACAGCCAGACGTCCGCCCTCCCCGCCTCCGGCCACCAGTGGGGGGATTGGACTGCTTCCGCTGCCACCTCCTGCCTGGTGGACGGCGTCAGGAGCAGGGTGTGCAGCCAGTGCGGAAAAAGCGAAACGGAAGATTATAAGCATCACAACTTTACGGACTGGTACGTCGCTACCCCCGCGAGTTGCACCCAGGCGGGGTCAGGAGAGCGGAAATGCGCCGTCTGCAAGGCAGTGGAAAGCCAGGCCATCCCTGTGCTGCCCCACCGGTACGGGCTTGAAGTAATGACCAAATCCCCCACCTGCAGCGAAGCAGGCGAAGCGGTCACAAAGTGCCTTGACTGCGGAGCGAAAATCACCCGGCAACTGGACAAGCAGCCGCATTCATTTTCTGATTGGGTGATAATCAGAAAGGCTGGCTGCACTGAAGAAGGCCTTCGCCAGCGAGAATGCCAGGTCTGCGGAGCGAAGGAGGAGGAAGCGATCCCCGCGACCGGGCACCATTATGTAGAAAGCATCCTGAACCAGGGCTGCGGGCGGATGATGATCCTGACGAACACCTGCAGCCTCTGCGGGGATAGCTATACGACAGATCTGGGCACTCAGGAGCACCAATTCAGACCATGGACTGTGGAACGGCTGCCGGCCTGCGAAAAGGACGGCATGCAGGCCAGGACCTGCGCGCTGTGCGGCGTTCGTGAAACACAGGTTTTACCCATGCTGCCCCACATCTGCAATGCCTGGCATACAGCCAGACGGGCCACCTGCGCAGAGTTCGGCCTGGAAACAGGGGTCTGCGCCCTTTGCGGCGAGGCCATGCAGAGGCAGATACCAAAGACGGAACATGATTATGGCAACTGGCATAAGGCGGCCTGCGCCGACTGCGCCCTTGAAACCAGGATAGCGAGAGAATGCGAAGTATGCGGGGCGGAGGAAACCAGGCCGCAGCCCCCGGCGGCGCACGTCTTCAATAAATTCGAAATCACCAGGGAATCGACCTGCACCGAGCCTGGCCTGCGCAGCAGGACCTGCAAATGGTGCGGGTATCTGGAGACCGGGGAGCTGGAACTGACCGCACACAAGTTTTGCCCCTGGTCGGAGCTGCCCAGGGAAAGCTGCGAACTGGCGGGAACAAGGTACCGGGTATGCGTCCACTGCGGGCACAGGGAGGAAGAGCCGCTTGAGCCGGAAAACCATGTCTTTAATAAATGGGTGACAGTCAGAAAGTCCACCTGTGAAGAAGCAGGGCGAAGGATCAGAACATGCAAAAAGTGCGGATTTGAGCAGATCGAAGAGCTTCCCCTGAGCAAGCACATCGCCGGGGGGTGGGAAATCAGCCGGGAAGCAATACTCTTCAAGCCCGGCGAGCAGGTGAAACGATGCAAAAACTGCGGCGCCGTCATGCTGACACGCCCCTATTACCCGGGAGACGCGGCGTTTGCGGTGGATTTCTGCGCATACGGGCCGGAATTCAGGGAGGTCTGGCCGGAACTGACCGACGAATGGTACAGGTTCTATCTGATTGACCTGACAAGGGAAGGGCGGACCGTCATCCCCTTGATCGGGAACAACACCCACCAGGTCGGCGAGGTGACGGTCACCGTCAAGGAAGGCCTGCTGAAGGTCGAGTATACGCTCTACGGCAAGCAGACGAAGGTATTCAAGGAGAGGATGCAACTGTTCATCCCCGGCGTCCCCATTACTCAGAAAGCATTGATGTCCAACCTGCAGGGGCGCAAGATCGCCCAGGATATCGGCATCGGCAGAAGCCTGAAGGGCGCGGACAGCGCGCTGCTGTTCCTGCGCTTTGACGGCATCTTCGACCCGGAGGACCCGGCCAACGTGCCGCTGCAAACACTTGAAAACCTGACGGAGCATCCCGAAAATGACCCGATTCGCCATGAAGAGATGCGGGAAAACGCCAAGCAACGGTTCGCTGTTGATATTGATGATGAATGAAAACGCATTGAACCGTGAAGGCGCTTTAGCGCCGGGTGGTTTTGACTGCCGGTCCGCTATGGGTTAAGATACCAGCACCCCCAGAATTCTTAACAAAGAGGAAGGTACAGCATGAGAAGAACGACGTCACTTATCCTTGCAGCAGCAATGATTTTGGGACTTATGTTTTCAGCGGCGGCAACCACGCCCGAACTAACGGAAGACCAGATCGAGGCGATCCGTGCCGCCCTTGAAGACGACAGCAAGGAATTGCCAATCGACGAGGTGTTCCGGGTGCCGGTTTCACCCAACGACCTGTCGGACGTCAAGGGCCTGGACGAGGACTGGATGAACATCCTGTTGCTGGGCACGGACACGGGGAACTATTCGTTGAACTACGGCCGCACAGATACGATGATCATCATGTCCGTCAACAAGGCCAGCGGCAAGATGCGCCTGGCCTCGCTGGTGCGGGACATGCAAGTCAACATCCCCTTTTACGACATGCTGAACAAGATCAACACCGCCAACGCGTTTGGCGGCCCGCTGCTGGCCATGAAAACAGTGAACGAGACCTTTGGCCTGAATATCCGCCATTATGTTTCGATCAATTTTAATGGTTTTGTAGATGTTATCGATAAGCTGGGGGGCGTGGACCTGGTACTGGAAGGCGGGGAAGCCGGCATCATCGGGGTTTCCTACTCTCAAAACGCCAGGACGCTCAACGGCGAACAGGCGCTGAAGTATGTCCGCATCCGGTCACTCGATAATAATTTCGGGCGGAATGAGCGCCAGCGCAAATTACTATCTTCCCTGTTTGACAAGATGCTCTCCGGCGGAGACCTTCAGAAGACGATGTCGGCGCTGACCGAAGCGCTCAAGCACATGGCCACCAACCTAAGCATCAACGACCTTATGACGCTTGTGATCCCTGTCTTTACAGGCATGGAAGACATGGACACTGCCGGCTTCCCGGCAGAAGGGGACTGGCATTATGAAACCTCAGAAGCCGCGCAGTCAATGGTCGTGTTTGACGAAGAAATCACGTCACAGAAACTGCACAACTACATCTATAACGGGATCTTTCCATAAGGATTGGCACAGATCCGTTCAGCAATAAACCGATGGCAAGTGAAAACCCGCCGGCACTGACACCGGCGGGTTTCATTTTGCGTACTCAATTGGTAGCGGCGGTGGGACTCGAACCTACGACACTCCGGGTATGAACCGAATGCTCTAGCCAACTGAGCTACGCCGCCAAAAAAAATGGTTGCGGGGGAGGGATTTGAACCCTCGACCTCCGGGTTATGAGCCCGACGAGCTACCGAACTGCTCTACCCCGCGAAACGCGCCTTGCGACGCAAGAGATAATATAACCGCGGGGCGAACCTTTGTCAAGCCCGAAAAACAAATATTTCTCACCCGCAACCCCTGCAACCCACAAATTTCGAAACTTGCGCAGACAGGGGCTGCACGGTAAAATGATGCCCGGCCTGCAGTCAAAAACAATATCAGGCTGATTGAAAGGGAAAGATGCCGTTCAGATCGATTCGAAAGCACGTCCTGCTCCTGCTGCTGGCCTGCGCCCTTCTCTTTACCCCCGCTGTCGCCGAGGAGCCCCAGGCACCCGCCCTGCAACTGATTGACCTGCGGATGAACGCGCCGGAGGGGACCTTCCTGGAGCCTGGCGAGCCGCCTGTGCTCACGCAGGACAGTTACCAGAGCGAGTATATCTCGATCCGGATCATCCGGGAGCGGGACGAGGAGAGCCGGTCGGACGTCACCATCGCCGACATCTACGTCTCCTCCGTCGAATATCTGCGTCGCGGTTTCGCGCTGGACAAGTGGGACGGGGAGATGCGCTCCATCAAGACCATCGCCAAAGACTCGGGCGCCATCCTGGCGATGACCGGCGATTATGCCGGTTTGCTCAGCGCGGGCCTGGTCGCCGGGAACGGCGTGGTATACAGGAAGACAGACAACCGCGTCAGGGACAACTGCCTCATCCTGAAGGACGGGCAGATGCTCACCTTCAGGCGCAGGGAAATGAACGTCGCGGAGGTGCTGGACGACGGCATCTGGCATTCCTTCCTGTTCGGTCCGGCCCTGCTGGAGCAAGGAGAGGCCATCACGTCTTTCGACGCAGCGATCCGCCCGGCCAACCCCAGGAGCTCGATCGGTTACTATGAACCCGGGCACTATTGCTTTGTGCTGGTGGACGGGAGGAGCACGGCAAACCGCGGGATGACGCTGGAGCAGCTCAGCGCATTCATGAAAAATCTGGGCTGCCGGACCGCCTACAACCTGGACGGCGGGCAATCCGCCATCCTGTGGTTCAACGGGGAGATCATCAACAAGCCCTACAAGGGCGGCAGGCGCCTGATGGACATCGTATACGTCGGGATGCCGGACGAAAAGGAATAGGCCAATCAACGCGACAGAAAGAAACGCCGGGGAGCCAGCCGGCGCTTCTTGATTGACAGCGCAATCTCCTACAGATTGTTGATCAACTGGTAGATGTGCCGTTTGAACCGAGGCTTGATCCTGATCGCCTTCTCAATGGGCATGTGGAACATCCGTCCGCGGCGCAGGCCGATGGCCTCGTTGCCGATGCCCCGCCTGAGCAGTTCCACCGCCATGCTGCCCGACTCAAAGGCGAAAGCCGCGTCCTGGGCGG
>CAZJCB010000153.1:0-5738 GCA_964544245.1 uncultured Christensenella sp. | reverse complement strand
TCCGGTCCCTGTTCAGCATGATCATCAGGCGCCGTCCCTCCTTGAAAATCCTTGTGTTTCCCTCTATTTTCATTGTAGCAAGGGGGTATAGGATGACTTCAAGTGACTTTGACTGCCATCTTGCGCCAACTTTTTGACCTTTGTTCTCCCTCGACTGCCAACTGTGCCCCCACGACTGCCAACTGTGCCCCCACGACTGCCAGCTGTTCTCTCCGCATCGGAAAATAGCCTTGCGCCAACTTTTTGACCTTTGTGCCCCCACGACTGCCAACTGTGCCCCCACGACTGCCAACTGTGCCCCCACGACTGCCACACCCCCCTTTTCTCCTTGGCAGGGCAACAAAAAAGCGCCCCGGTGGGCGCCTGGTCGATAACTGGCGGCATGCAAGGTATATTGTCGATGAGTAGATATACCCTTTGCTTGCCAGGCTGCATGCAAAGGGTTATGAAACCGGTTCCTGCTGTTCAGGTCACGCAGACAGACGGGGAAGCCACTTCAGTACATACATCAGCTTTTCCAAGCGGTATGAGTTCGGACCGCCGGAAGGTTTTGTGATTACAAATCGCAGAACAGAGACGACGGAGTTCGGGCGTTTGGGGCAAACATCCCCCCGGGCAAATCCGGCACACTGCCCTCCCTGACATCCCCCAAATTAGATCTCATCAACGCTTACCGGGCTTATTCGGGTGGGCACACGGCGGACACAGGGAGAACTCAGGGCTGCACACGGCCGGCGTAAACTTCCGTTCCGCACTATCCCCGGTGTTTGGCGACCCCGTGAATGCCCCGCCTTCTCCGTACGTCAATGCAGATACTCCGCGCGCCAGATGATTTCGCAGTCTTGCGCGGCATTGCCCCCTTCGTCCAGGGCCTGCAGGGTCCACACGGACTCCTCAGGGCCCGCCATAAAGAGGGTTTGCCGGCCTTCCGCGCCGACAGAAAGCGAGCCGTCCTGCGCGATGCGCCACCAGGATTCGCTGGAGACGGGTCTGCCGTCGCGCAGCAGCCTGAGCGCCACGCCGCCGCGGGAGACGAACTGGAAGGTCAGTTTCCAGTCGGCCCAGCGGTTGCTCAGGTAGGTTTCGGAAAAGCCGTCCAGGCCGGAAAGGGCCCGGGCGGCCGTCCAGGCCGGGTCGGACAGGAAACTGCCGGGGAAGCCCCAGGCCGTCCTGTTCTGCCAGCCCCAGGGGGGATTGGCGGCGTCTTCCCGGAAGTTGTCCCCGTTGAAGGCGTCGTAGCGGCCGAAGAGGTGTCCGTCCCCGTAGGGGCCGTTGCGGCGGGACCACAGCTCGTCCAGGCCGCGCAGCTCATAGGAGCAGGGGTTGGCGGCGTAGCTCCCTTTCCAGGTGGCGGGCTCCTCGGCCGCGCCGCCGTGGTAATAGCGCACGCCGCTGTTGCCCGCGGCCCAGTAGGTGGAGTGGTCCCCGCCGGATTCCACGCTGTGGCCGGCGCGGTCCAGCGTGCCGTTGGGCGCGATGTAGACGACGGGCCTGTCCCCGTCCAGCAGCAGGCCGCCGCCCCGGCGGGAGCCCTCCGTCACCGCCCGGTCCCCGTCAAAATAGAAGGGCACGCGGCCGTGGGCCTGGGTGTAGAGGAGGACCGGCGCCTGGAAACCCTCAAGGGGCCTGGGCACGGCCGCCATGAAGCCTTCCAGGTCGTTCTCGTGGCGGTCCCGGCTGACCTCCGCGTCGTCCCGCGGGTGGTAGAAATAATAGCCGATGAAAAAGTGCGTCTCCGTCTCCTGCACCGACCAGTAGACCGCGGCGTTCAGGGGGAAGCGGTCCAGGTTTTCCCAGTTGTTGTCCGCGGCCCAGTCCCCGTCGTAATCGGCGGCGGCCAGGAAATCGCCCCGGCCGGAGGAGGAGAGCAGGGTGTTCACCGCCGCGTGGATCTCCGGCGCGTAGTGGACGGCCAGCTCTTCCTGCGAAAGAACGCCGTCCGCCATGGCCGCTTCCCAGCTCATCTCGACGCGCGGGACCCGGCCGGAGGCGGCGCGCCCCGTCAGGTTCCACCGGCTGGCCAGCAGCGCCTTCCCCAGGGGGAAGAGGCTGAAGAGGAGCAAGGCGGCGGGCAGGAGCAGCAGCGCCCGACGCCTGAAACTGCGCGATGCTTTCCGCTTTTTCATATGGTTCCTCCGGACATTGTTGCGCCCGCGGCGGTGCGGAGAGGACGGCAAAAGAATGGATCGGAAGCCCTGTGTTCCCCGAAGGGCTTTCTGAAGGGAACTGAGAAGGATCGGTTCGGGACGTTCTAGGGGAGTCTCCTCCCGGGGGCCGGGACGGGGGTGGCTTTGACACCGGGGTCAAGGGGAGGGAGCGTGAGCCGTGAAAGGGGGGGCTGTGTCGCAAGCCTGAACATCTCAGGGTCAAGAGGCATCGGGTCGTCCAAGTCTGGCACTGCCGGCACAGCGGCCTCCTCGGCAGACCCGATTTCTCTGATATAGATGGTACGGACCTTGCCTCCCAGGCCATCCGAAAAACGCACATAAGGGCGGGCGACCGCGAAGCTCCTGGCGCTGAAGATCTTTGAGATATAGCACCACGCACTGTCTGTTTGCGGTCCGCTGTCATCGCTGATTGGTTGAATCGACAGGCCGCCGTTTCCCATGTAATCAGGACCGATAAAAACACTTCCGCCTTCTGCCTTCAACAGGACCAGCATATGATATATTTTCCCGTCCTGGTACGTAAACGGTTCGTCATTCCAGAGAAAGACAGGATACCAGTCATGGTTGATTACCAGCATCGTTCCATCTTTGCCTGGAACCACTTTATGACTGAAATCATTTTCTCCGGACCGCGAGTACCAGGACAGGCTGGACGCGTCATACCATTTCCATTCTTCTGCCCGGCTGCTTGACGGGATCAGGAGGTACATCAAACAAAGCAGGAGGCACAACGCCCTCCATGGGCGGATATTCCGATGGAGACGGCCCTTATTCAAGAACATTCACCTCCGGTCGGCCATGTATCAAATCTGATACTTCCGGCTCCATGGGATGTGCGTTGGCAGCCGGACCAGTACGGTGTTCTGATGAGGAAAGGGTACAGCGGCGGTGCCGCTGCGTCAAGCGGCAGCCCTCATCGCCGGTGAACGGCCTTTCCGGTTCCCTCTGCTGCGATGCCTGCCGGCTGCCCGCTCCCGCGGGCGCTCCCCCCGCCTGGGAAAAAGGCGGTCAGTCCGGCGGAGGGCCGGCAGGATTTGCTCAGGGACCCCTTTGCTGTATGATGATGCCGGGGAAATGAGAGGGAGGGCGGTAGGATGACGAACAGGGACCGGTTCCTGGCTGTCCTGAACTTCAAAAAGCCGCTTGACCGCCTGCCCGTCATCGAGTGGGCGTCGTGGTGGGACAAGACGCTGGCGCGCTGGGCCGCGGAAGGGCTGGACCCCGGGCTGTCAGGCGACGCCCTGTTCCGGCACTTTGACCTGGACGTGCACCGGCAGTACTGGCTGCAGTGCCTGGACGAACGCTGCCCCGGGCCCGCCGGCCACGGCGCGCCGCTGATCCGCTCCGCGCAGGAATATCAGGCCCTCAAGCCGCTGCTGTACCCCGAGCGCAGGATCGACCCCATGCTGGCGGCGCTGCGGGCGGGCAAGGCGGAGCACGACAGGGGCGGCGTTGTCATCTGGCTGAGCGTCGAGGGCGCGTTCTGGTTTCCCCGCGTGCTGCTGGGCATCCAGAACCATTTCCTGTCCTTTTACGACGAGCCGGAGCTGTACCGTCAGATCACGGGCGACCTGGCGGATTTTGAGGTCAGGCAGATGGAAAAGGTCTTTGAGATCTGCACGCCGGAGTTCCTGACCATCGCCGAGGACATGAGCTACAACAAGGGCCCGATGCTGTCGGAGGCCTGCTTTCAGGAGTTCCTCGCGCCTTACTACCGGCGCGTCGTCCCCTTCGTCCGGGAACGCGGGACGAAGGTCTTTGTGGATACCGACGGGGACGTGACGAAGCTGGTCCCCTGGCTGACGGGGCTGGGCGTCCAGGGCATCCTGCCCCTGGAGCGCATGGCAGGCGTCGACGTCGCGAAGATCCGCGCAGACCACCCCGGCCTGCTCTTGATGGGGGCCTTTGACAAGACGGTGATGAAGCGGGGGGAGGCGGCGATGCGGGCGGAGTTTGATCGCCTTCTGCCGGTCATGCGGCAGGGCGGCTTCATCCCCGGGGTGGACCATCAGACCCCTCCGGACGTTTCCATGGCGAACTACCGGACCTACGTCAGGCTGCTCCTGGAATACGCCCGGGAAGCGGTCCGGTGAGGGGGCCGGCGAAGCGGATTATCTGCGCCGCCGGGGAGCCTCCCGGCAAACCGGGCTCCGCGGTGTTACGGGCCCCCCGCCGGGGAAATATCCGATTTATTCGGCAAAGGGCTGAAAACCCGCCCCCGGCAGGGGATTTGGGAGTTTCCCGTTCCGGGATCTATCCGGGATAACGCGGGGAAGAATTCATTTATTCCCCGGGGGTCCGCGTGCGGGACGTCAGGGAAACAGCAGCCTCATGGAGTTCTGCAGCTGGTGCAAAACGCGCAGGACCTGCACCCGGGCTTCGGAAACAGTATGGAAAATCAAATACTTTTCACAGACGAGGAAGCGGTACTCCGTATGGAAGGGCAGCACGGCGTCCAGGGGAGCGCCCCTCAGCGGCATGGTCTCAAGGCTGCGCATGCCGCTTTTCAGCTTTTTCAGGACGCGCTGCGCCGCTTCCGGGCTGCCCGGGTCATCCCGGATGTACCGGCGGATGGCGGTCAGGTCCTCCCGGGCTTTTGGCGATACGACGACCTGGAACATACCTCAGCTTTCCAGTCCGTCAAAAGCTTCCTCAATGGACAGGCCGCCGTGCTTTCTGATGGAAGCGGTCCCCTGGCCCAGTTCGGAAAGCAGCCTGAGCATGGCCTGCGTCTTTTCGTATTCCTCAAGGCTCTGCACGACGTACTTGCCGCGCCCGTTCTTCGTCAGGTACAGGGGGGTGCCGTCGTCGCACTGGCTGAGCACCTCGGAATAGTTCTTCAGGTCTGATATGGGAATGATCCTGGTCATTTGCATCCCTCCTTTGCGGCTAAAGTATACCCAAATAAGGGGTCTTATACAAGGTAAAATAAAACGTCAAATAATGCTAATGCCGCGTATGCTCCGGATGCCTCCGCCTGCCCGCGGCGGCTGTACGGGCTGACCATCTATCTGGAAACAGAAAATTTTAAAAGTTCAGTTTAAAAACTATCCGAAAAAATGAAGTTATTAAAGTCCGGTTTAAAAACTTTTGATATCATTGCCAGCCTCAACCTGTCCGCCGGGAGCCGGACGGCCGGGGAACGGCCCTTTGCCCTCAGCCTCTTTCCGCCGCCGTCCGGGTGTCCATCGAATGCCGGTAGATGAAGAAGCGGCAGAAGAGGTATTCGGTGACGAAGTTGACGAGCATCGTGCCGATGAGGACGAGGTACCCGTTCGCGCCCAGCGCGGTCAGCCGGTCCCCCCACCAGGTGGACAGCGGGGTGAACGCCAGGTAATACAGGAGCACCTTGAGCATGCCGCCGGCGTAGTTTTCGATCGACTTGAAGGTGAACCTACGGTTGACGGTGAAATTGTAGACCACCGACAGCAGGAGCGCGATGAGGTAGGCCGGCCAGTAGGGCAGGCGGGTCAACTCAAACAGCAGCGTGAAGCTCCCGATCTGGAGGATGCCGGCGGAGGCGGAAAACAGCGCGAACTTGAGGAAGCGGACGAAGTCGCTCCCGCGGCG
>CAZJCB010000152.1:0-5745 GCA_964544245.1 uncultured Christensenella sp. | reverse complement strand
GTCCAATGGCAACGACATATTCATACGGCCCTCATCCTGTTTTGGATAGTATTGATGATAATTGGTCGGTTGTGCTGATGGTGGAATACCAGGGTATGAGCGACGATGGAAATATGGCTTTCGAGCATCACATGGAAAAAACAAAAGGTAGATTGTTCTTGGAAATTGAGTTTAGGTCACCATTTATCAAAGATTTGGAAAGTGGAAACAAGAATTGGGACATTACGGAACGCGAAAACGGAAAAGCTACGGCGGATGTGCACGCCCATGTTCCCGATGGCGTCAAAAAGACCTTGACAATCCCTTTTCATTTTCCTATATTCATTGCGCACGCAATGATTGCGTGCGCAAGGAGGACACCATGCCCGCCATCACCCGGGAAATCAACGTCCTGGCGCGCTGCGGCAACCAGTTCCGCGGAGTGAGGCTCAGCAAGCTGTCGCTAACCGCCGCCCAGGCGCCCTACATCCTGCACATCTGCGCGAGGCCCGGCCAGTCCCAGGAAGAGCTGGCCGAAGCGCTTCACGTCAACCCCTCCAACGCCGCCAGGCAGCTGGCCGCGCTGTGCGAAGCGGGCTTCGCCACCCGTGAAGAGAAGCAGGGGGACAGGCGGCAGCTGGCCGTCTACCCGACGGACAAGGCGCGCGAGGCGCTTCCGATCGTCAAAAGCGTCAACGCGCAGTGGCACGAATACCTCACCCAGGACATGACGGAGGACGAAAAGGCCGTCCTGGAAGTGCTGCTGGAGAAAATGCGCCGGCGGGCCGCCAGGTGGGACAGCGAAAGGGACGACGAGGCATGAGGAAGGTGCTCTCCTACCTGAAGCCCTACCGGCTCGTGCTGTCCTGGACGATGGCGGTCAAGTTTTCCGCCGCCATGCTGGACCTGTTCATCCCTTTCATCCTGGCCATCATCATCGACGACGTGGTGCCCCAAAGGGAGCCCCGGCTGGTTTACCTCTGGGGAGCGGCCATGGCCGCCTGCGCCGTGCTGTCCGTCACCCTGAACATCTACGCCAACCGCCTGGCGGCCACCACCTCGGGCAGGGTCACCCAAAGCCTGCGGCACGACCTGTTTTCCAAACTCACCCGCCTGTCCATGACGCAGTTTGACGGCGTCAGCCTGTCCTCCGCCGTCTCCAGGCTGACCACGGACACCTACAACATCAACCAGTTCCTCAACCGCACCCAGCGCATGGGCGTGCGCGCCCCCATCCTGCTGGTCGGCGGGCTCATCCTCACCAGCATCCTGGACGCCAGGCTGACGCTGGTGCTGGCGCTCACCCTGCCGGTGATCGGCCTGATCATCTACCTGGTCACCAAAAAATCCGTCCCGCTGTACGGAAGACAGCAGACGGTGCTGGACAGGCTGGTGCGCGTGATGCAGGAAAACATCGTGGGCATCCGCGTGATCAAGGCGCTGTCCAAAACGCCCTATGAGCGGGAGCGTTTCGATGGGGTGAACGCCGAACTGGCGGAGGTGGGCCGCCGGGCGGGCAGCGTGGTGGCCGCCAGCAATCCCTTAAGCTCCCTGACGCTCCACCTGGGGCTGACCCTGGTGGTGCTGGCCGGGGCTTCTCTAGTGAACCTGGGGCTGTCCCGCCCGGGCAGCATCATCGCCTTCCTGAACTACTTCACCATCATCTCCAACGCCATGATGGGCATCACGCGCATCTTCATCATGTCCTCCAAGGGCATCGCCTCCGCCCGGCGCATCGGGGAGGTGCTGGTGATGCCGGAGGACCAGCCGATGCTCCCCTCCCAGCCGGAGCCCGGCCCCTGGCACGTCCGGTTCGACCGGGTGTCCTTCAGCTACAACCACGCGGAAAACGACCTGGAGGACATCAGTTTCGCCCTGTCCCAGGGGCAGACGCTGGGCGTCATCGGCGCGACCGGCAGCGGCAAGACCACGCTGACCAGCCTGCTGCTGCGCCTGTATGAAGCGGACAGCGGCCGCATCCTGATCAAGGGGCAGGACATCCGCTCCATCCCCCCCGAGACCCTCTCCGCTCAGGTGGGCGTGGCCTTCCAGAGCGACTTCATCATGGCCGGCACCATCCGGGAAAACATCGCCTATTTCAGGGAAATGAGCGACGGGCAGGTCTGGCAGGCCGCAAGGGACGCCCAGGCGGAGGACTTTATCCGGGCGACCGCCGGCGGGCTGGACCACGGGGTGGAGTCCCGCGGCAACAACCTCTCCGGCGGGCAGAAGCAGCGCCTGCTGATCGCCAGGGCGCTGGCCGGCGGGCCCGGCCTCCTGATCCTGGACGACGCTTCCTCCGCGCTGGACTACCGCACCGACGCCAGCCTGCGCCGCGCGCTGTCGGAACGCTACGGCGGTACCACCAAGATCATCATCGCCCAGCGGGTGTCCTCCATCCGGGGGGCGGACAGCATCCTCGTGCTGGACGGCGGCAAGGCCATCGGCCAGGGCACCCATGAGGAGCTGATGCGGGATTGCCCGGCCTACCGGGACATCGCGGTGACGCAGATGGGCGCGGAGGAAGGCGCGGGCCGCGAACCCCGCCCTCAAAGCGTGGCGGAAAGGGAGGCGGTCTGATGTCGACCCCCCTGATCAAGGGCGGCAGGATGAGCCGCGGTGAAACCAGCGGGGACAAGCGCTCCCTGCCCGCCGCCCGGATGCCCCGGCGGCAGATCATCAGGCGCCTGTGGCAGTACCTGGGGCGAAACCGCGCCCTGATGCTGCTGGCGATGCTGCTCACGCTGCTGTCCAGCTCCGCCGCCCTCGTCGGGCCCAAGCTGTCGGGCCTGGCCATCGACGCCGTCGGCCTGGGCGCCGGGCAGGCGGATTTCCCCCTGGTGCTGCGCTACACGGCGCTGATGGCCCTGTGTTACGCGCTGGCGGCCGGGCTGTCCTACCTGCTGTCCCGGGTCACGCTGCGCATGACGCGCAACATCATCTACCGCATGCGCAAGGACGTGTTCGACAGGCTGGTCTCCCTGCCCGTCAACTTCTTTGACCGCTACCAGGCCGGGGAGATCATCAGCGTGGTGAGCTATGACGTGGACACGGTCAACGAGAGCCTCTCCACGGATTTCCTGCAGATCGTCCAGAGCGTCGTCACCGTCCTGGTCTCCCTGGTGATGATGCTCACCATCAAGCCGGCGCTCACGCTGGTCTTCCTGGTCACGGTGCCGCTCACCGCGCTGTACACCCGCTGGATCACCGGGCGCACCAGGCCGCTGTTCCGCAGGCGTTCCCAGAAACTGGGCGAGCTCAACGGCTATATGGAAGAGATGATGGGCGGCAAGAAGACCACCCGCGCCTACGGGCGGGAAGCCGAGGTCATCCGGGGCTTTGACCAAAAGAACGAGGAAGCCGTTTCCGCCTACACCACCAGCGAATACTACGGCACCATGATCGGCCCCTCGGTCAACTTTATCAACAACATCTCCCTGGCGCTCATCTCCGTCTTTGGCGCGCTGCTGTTCCTGCGCGGGCAGGTCGGCCTGGGCGACAGCTCTTCCTTCGTGCAGTATTCAAGGCGTTTCTCCGGCCCCATCAACGAGGCAGCCAGCATCCTGGGCGAGCTGCAGAGCGCCTTCGCCGCGGCGGAGCGCGTGTTCCGCCTGATCGACGCGCAGCCCGAAAAGCCGGACGCGCCGGACGCCCGGGCACTCACGGACGTCGCCGGGGACGTCCGGGCCGGAAACGTGGATTTCAGCTACCTGCCCGGCGTGCCGGTCATCCGGGATTTCAGCATGCACGCGCCGCCCGGCGCGCTCATCGCCATCGCCGGGCCCACGGGCGCGGGGAAGACCACGCTGGTCAACCTGCTCATGCGCTTTTACGACGCCGACGCCGGCAGCATCCGGGTGGACGGGCAGGACATCTATTCCCTCACCCGGGCCAGCCTGCGCGGCGCCTATACGATGGTGCTGCAGGACAGCTGGCTGTTTTACGGCACGGTGTTTGACAACATCGCCTACGCCCGGCCGGAAGCCACCCGGGAGGAGGTGGAGGCAGCCGCCCGCGCCGCCATGATCCACGGCTTCATCACCAGGCTGCCCAGGGGCTACGACACCCTCATCGGGGACGACGGGGTCAATATCTCCAAGGGCCAGAAGCAGCTCATCACCATCGCGCGCGCCATGCTCTCTGACGCCAGGATGCTCATCCTGGACGAGGCCACCTCCAACGTGGACACGCAGACGGAGCAGAAGATCCAGCTGGCCATGCGGGGGCTGATGGCGGGGCGCACCGCCTTTGTCATCGCCCACCGCCTCTCCACCATCCGCAGCGCGGACAGTATCCTGGTGGTGCGGGACGGAAACATCGTCGAACAGGGCCGGCACGAGGAGCTCATGGAACGGCAGGGCTTCTACGCCTCGCTGTACCACGCGCAGTTTGAGACGTACTGACCGGAGGACCGGGCCGCGCACGCTGACCGCATCGCTTGCCCGATATTGTATTGGAACCGTCCGCGCCGTTTCAGACGCCGCGCTCAGCCTTTGATATTTTCATGTGATCTGGAGCGCTTCAATCGGAACCTTTATCGTCCAATTCCGCGAACTTTGCCGCCATGGTCGGGTTGCCGCGCGTCAGTTTCTTGATCGTCACGTCCTGCGCCTTTTCGTTGGCGAGGCGGAGGTTGCGGTCCGTTCCCAGCAGCGCTTCCTTCGTCTTTTGCAGGTGGTCGATCGACTTGTCGATTTCATCGATCGCCATTTGGAAACGCCTTGAGGCAAGGTCGTAGTTCCTGCCGAAAGCGTCCTTGAACTTGTTGAGCTCGTCCTCAAAATCCGCGACGTCGACGTTCTGCGCCTTCATCAGCGCCAGCTCCGTCCTGTACTGCAGCGAGTTCATGGCCGCGTTTCGCAGCAGCGTGATCATCGGGATGAAAAACTGCGGCCGGATGACGTACATTTTCGGATAACGATGGGAAACGTCGACGATGCCGCCGTTGTACAGCTCGCTGTTCGGCTCCAGCAAAGAAACAAGGACCGCGTACTCGCAGCCTTTTTCTTTGCGGTCCTTGTCGAGCTCCTTCAGGAAGTCCTCGTTCTTCTTCCTGGCCGGGGTCTCGTCGCTTTCGTTTTTCATCTCAAACATGATCGAGACGAACTCCGTGCCGGCGGCGTCCGCCTCGCGGAAAATATAGTCGCCCTTGCTTCCCGTCCTCGCGTCGTTGTCCTTCTCGAAATACGCCGCGGGGAAAGCCGCGGAGCGGATCTTCGCGAACTCGATTTCGCAGTGCTGTTCAAGCGTTTCGCCCACCATCTTCGTCGACAGCTTCGCTTTCATGTCCTTCAGGCGCTCGATCGCGTCGTCACGGTCTTTTATCTGGGTTTCGTACCTCTCCTTGAGGGATGATTCCAGCAGCTTCCGCTCCGTGTCCTTCGCTTCCAGGTCCCGCCTGAGATCGTCCCGCTCTTTCTCCACGGCGCCGACCGCCTCCCGGAGCGCCAGCTGGCTTTCGACGCCGGCGGTCTTGAGTTCTTCCCTCAGGCGGGCCAATTCTGTGTCCTTCTTCCCAATCTCGTCCTTGAGTTCGCCTGTGACCGTCGCGTGGACAAGTTCCGCGCTCCCTTTGAGTTCTGCCTTCAGGCGTTCGATCTCGGCGTCCTTCTTCGCGGCCCTTTTCTCCATCTCGCCCAGGATTTTTGATTCCGCGAGCTCAACGGCGGTCTTCTTGTCCTGCTCGGCAAGCGCCAGCCGCTCATGCAGTTCCCTGTGAAACGCTTCGTTGCGCACCTGATTGAGAATGTCCGCATAGTCCGTCTC
>CAZJCB010000151.1:0-5745 GCA_964544245.1 uncultured Christensenella sp. | reverse complement strand
GCGGCCGCGCAGCCTGAAGACACGCAGCTGCCCCCGCCGCAGACTGTCACGAGGTATTCTTTCCCCGCCTGCCGCCCCGCGTACTCTTTGGCGGCCGCTTCCAGGTCTGCCCGATCATTGATCCTCATGCCTTCTCCCCTCCGCCGCTCAGTATTTCGACAGGATCTTCTCAACCTTGTCCGGGTTGACCTGCTGGTAGACTTCCTCGTCGATCATCAGCACGGGCGCCAGCCCGCAGGCCCCCAGGCAGCGGGTGATGGCGATGGAAAACTTGCCGTCCGGCGTGCTCTCCCCGACGCTGATGCCCAGTTCCTCCTCCAGGCGGTCCACGATGCGCTTGCCCCCTCTGACATAGCAGGCCGTGCCCATGCAGATCTTGATGGCGTGCGCCGCCCTGGGGATGGTGGAGAAATAGGAATAAAAGGAGACGACCCCGGAGACGTGGCTCAGGCTCTCCCCCATGCCGTCGGCGATGAAGCGCTGCACGGAGAGGGGCAGGTAGCCGTAGATCTCCTGCGCCAGGTGCAGCACCGCGATCAGGCAGCCCGGCTTGTCCCTGTAAGTTTCGATTACCTTGGCGATCGCGTCCAGCTTTTCCTTCTCCTCGCCGGCCGCGTCAACGGCGACTTTGGTCTGTTCAGCTCCTGTGCTCATCCTTCTCCTCCGGTATCCGTCGTTGTCCTTTTCCTGCCGTGCAGGGCCGCCGACTTTGTTCGTTCGGGTCTGCCAAATCCGCCCTCCCTGAGGGCCACGGAGAGTATAGCACGCTTCCATCCGGATGGAAGGCCTGGAAGAAAAGCTAATGGGACAATATACGTCCCGTAGTGGAGAATATTGTCCCGACTGGGGAATCCGCCTTACTGGGCGATTTTCAGGATGCCCTCGATCAGCCCGACGTTGCGGACGGTCTCCCTCAGGCTGAAGCCGGGCTCCCGGCCCTGGATGACGGCGTCCGCGAAATCCTCGACCTCCAGCACGTAGCGCTTGCAGGCGGGCACCGGGACCTCCTCCGTTTTGCCGTCATGGAACAGCAGGATGGGCGTGTCCGTGCCGTCAAAGCTGTCCCGCACCAGGATGCTGCCCTTCTCGCCGTTGATCTCGCTGACCAGGGCGGAAAAGGAGTCAAAGCCGCCGCTGGCCGTGCACAGGGCGCCGGAGCGGTATTTGAGCACCGCGGTCAGGCTGTAGTCGATGCCGTGGCGCTCGGTCTTCCTGGCGCAGAAGGACACCGGCTCCTCCCCCATGACCATGCCGATGAAGTTGACGGGGTAGCACCCGACGTCCCACAGGCTGCCCCCGCCCAGCTTCGGGTCAAAGCGGACGTCCCGGCCGCGGTCGTTGAAGAAGCGGAAGGTGGAGTTGACGTGCCGCACCTCGCCGATGACGCCGGAATCGAGCAGTTCCTTCAGCTTCCGGGTGCGCGTCGTGAACCGGTACATAAAGGCTTCCATCAGCCTGACACCGCTTTTATCGCACTCCGAAATCATCTCCAGGCAGTCCGCCCGGGTGAGCGCTATGGGTTTTTCGCACAGCACGTGCTTGCCCGCGCGAGCCGCCCGGATGGTCCATTCCTTGTGCAGGCCGTTGGGCAGGGGGATGTAGACCGCCTCCACCCCGGGGTCCCGGAGCAGTTCATCATAATCCGCGTAGACCCTCTCAAACCCGAACGCCTCCCGCGCCTCTTTCCGGCTCTCCGCCTTGCCGGAGGCCAGCGCGTAAGGGACCGCGTTCTTCGCCTCCCGCAGCGCCGGGATCACCTCGCGTTTCGCGATGCTCGCATACCCCAGAATACCGAACCTGATCTTCCTGTCCATACAGCCACCTCTTCTGTTTTTCTATGGAACATTATAGCCTGAAAACCGGAAACTGTCCACGCGGACCGCTGTGGGCGGGGCAGGGTTGTGATATAATCGCCATTGGCAAAACAAGGGCAATTCAAGCGGGAAGCGGGAAGGAAGCGGCACATGCTCAGAATAGAGAACCTCAGCAAGGCCTACGGAGACAAGAAAGCGGTGGACGGCCTGTCCATCCGCATCAGGCCCGGGGAGATCTACGGCTTCATCGGGCACAACGGTGCGGGGAAGACGACCACCATCAAAGCCTGCTGCGGCATCCTGCGCTTTGACGGGGGGGAGGTGTTCATCTCTGGGCTGTCAGTCAGGGAACAGCCGCTGGCGTGCAAGAAAATGATCGCCTACCTGCCGGACAACCCCGACCTGTACGAATTCATGAGCGGGATCAAATACCTGAACTTCGTCGCGGACATCTTCCAGATCCCCAAGGCGGAACGGGAAGCCCGGATCGGCAGCCTGGCGGGGGCCTTTGAGCTGACCGAGGACCTGGCGCAGCCCGTGAGCGCCTATTCCCACGGGATGAAGCAGAAACTGGCGCTCATCGGCGCGCTGATGCACGGGCCCAGGCTGCTGCTGATGGACGAACCCTTCACCGGGCTGGACCCCAAGGCCTCCTTTACCCTCAAGGGGATGATGCGGAAGCTCTGCGACGGGGGCGGCGCGGTGTTCTTCTCCACCCACGTGCTGGAAGTGGCGGAACGGCTGTGCGACAAGGTGGCCATCATCCGCCGGGGCAAGCTGGTGGCCGAAGGCGCGACGGAGGAAGTGAAAGGCAACGAGTCGCTGGAGGAGGTCTTCCTGGAACTGGAGGAAAGCCATGCTTAAGGCGCTGCTCAGGACCCGCCTTCAGGCGCTGTTCGCCCAGCTGTTCACTTTCGGCCGCGCCGGCAAAAAACGGCCCCTGGGGATGAAGCTGCTCATCGCGCTGCTGGCGGTCTACGTCATCGCGAGCCTGGGGTTTTCCGTGGGCGCGATGTTTGACATGCTCTATATCCCCTACAGGGACGCCGGGCTGCGCGTGCTCTACCACGCCATGTGCGGCATGGCGGCCTTCATGATGAGTTTTGTGGGCAGCGTCTTCCTGGCCCAGTCGATGCTCTATGACGCCCGGGACAACGACATGCTCCTTTCGCTCCCGATCAAACCGGGGATGATCCTCCTGAGCCGCACGGCGGTGCTGCTCCTGTTCACCTTCGTGTTCCAGCAGCTGATCCTGCTGCCCTCCGCCGTCGTCTGGCTCATCCACGGGCCGGCGGACCCCGCCGGCATCCTGATGTACCTCCTCACCAGCCTGCTGCTGCCCCTGCCCTCGCTCGCCCTGTCCCTGCTGGGCGGATGGCTGCTGGCCCTCGTCACTTCCCGCGTCCGGCGCAAATCCCTGGTGGTGACCCTGCTCTCGCTGCTGTTCCTGCTGTCCTATTTCGCCGTCTTTTCACAGATCCCCAAATACCTCAACCGGCTGATCGCCTCCGGCGAACAGATCGCGCAGGCCTTCCAAAAGGCGCTGTTCCCCGCCTGGCACTATGGCCTGGCCATCGCCCAAGGCAGCCTTCCCAGCCTGGCCCTGTTCGCGCTCACCGCCGTGCTGCCGCTGCTGATCGTGCTGTACGCGGTCTCCGGGAGCTACCTGCGCATCCTCACCATGAAGCGCGGCGCGCCCAAGGTGGCCTACACGGGCGGGCCGATGAAGGAAGGCAGCCCGAAAGCCGCGCTGCTGAAAAAGGAGCTCCTGCGCTTCGTCTCCTGCCCGGCCTACATGCTCAACTCCGGCCTGGGGCTGGTGTTCATGCTGGCGCTGCCGGTGCTGCTGCTGGTCAACAGGGGCGTCCTGGAGCAGCTCATGGCGCAGACCAGCCTGACAGGCGCCGCGCCGGAGGCCTTCACGCTGCTCATCCTGACCATGATCACCGCGCTGAACATGGTCTCCGCCCCCTCCGTTTCCCTGGAAGGCAAAGCCCTGTGGATCCTCAAATCCATGCCGGTCAGCCCCATCGACGCGCTGACGGCCAAGGTCGGGGCTCACCTCACGGTCTGCCTGCCGCCCGCGCTGCTGGCCTGCGCCGCGACCGCTCTCATCCAGGGGGCGGCCCTGCCCCTGGCGCTGGTGATGGTCGCCCTCCCCGCGCTGATGACCCTGATGAGCGGGCTGACGGGCGTGCTGCTCAACCTGCGCTTCCCCAAGTTTGACTGGACCCATGAAATCGAGCCGGTCAAGCAGGGCGTCGGCACCATCCTGACCATGCTGGCCAGCTTCCTGATGGTGGCGGGCCCCGCCGCGCTGTACGCCCTGGTGCTCAAGGACAGCCTGGGCCTCGTCTATTTCGGGGTGCTGGCCGCCCTCTTCTATGCCGCTGTCTGCGCCCTGCTGTACCTGCTGCTCCGGCGCTGGGGGGCAAAGGCCTTCCTGGACCTGAAAGCCTGAGCGGCGCGGCCGGGTAGAATACATTCTGTGGTTCCGGAAATCATTCAAGGAGACGATGTTATGCGGCATTACGACCTGGCGGTGATCGGCGCTGGCAGCGGGCTGATCATTATGGAAGAAGCCCTCAAGCAGGGGAAGACCGTCGCGGTCATCGAAAAAGGCGAATTCGGGGGCACCTGCCTCAACCGCGGCTGCATCCCCTCAAAAATGCTGGTATACCCGGCGGACCTCATCCGCGAGGCCCAGCGCGGGGAGCGCGTCGGCGTGACCTTCGCCAGGCCGGACATCGACTGGGACAAGGTCGCCCGGCGCATGCGCCGGCAGACCGACGAGAACGTCCGCCTGGAAAAGGACCTGGACAACGTGCCGGGCCTTTCGCTGTACAAGGGCGAGGGGCGCTTTGAGGACCCGCACACGCTGTCGGTGACGCTGAAGGACGGCCGGGAAGAGCGCTTCACCGCGGAGAACGTCGTCATCGCCGCCGGCGCCCGGACGCGCGTCCCGGCCATTGAAGGCCTTCAGGAGGCCGGGTACCTCACCAGCGAGTCCTTTTTCGGGGACGCTTTCCCGGAGAAGCCCTACGACAGCCTGCTGGTGTACGGCGGCGGGTCCACCGCGTGCGAGATCGCGCACATTTTCTCCGCCTTTGGCACCAGGGTGACCCTGGCGGTGCGCAGCGAAACCATCCTGCGCGGCTTTGACGGGGAGATCGGCCCCTTTGTCAGCCGGGAGCTGGAAGCGGCAGGCGTCCGGGTGCTCTATTATGCCGTCGCGGAGTCCATCGTAAATGAAAGCGGCCTGAAGACCGTCCGATTCAGGGACGCGCGCGGCGGGGAGCCTTTCAGCGTCAGCGCGCAGGAGGTGTTCATCGCCTCCGGCATCGTGCCCAACACTGACCGGCTCAACCTTGCGGCCGCGGGCCTGCAGACGGACATGAACGGCTACATCCCCACAGACGCCCGTTTGGCCACCGCCGTGCCGCACATCTGGGCGCTGGGGGACATCAACGGCAAGTTCCCCCTGCGGCACAAAGCCAACTATGAGGCCGGCATCCTGGCCGACAACCTGCTGGGCACGGGCACCCTGCGCGCGGACTATTCCAGCGTGCCCCAGGCCGTGTTCACCCATCCACAGGCCGCCAGCGTTGGCCTGAGCGAGCAGGAGGCGCGCGGGCTGTACGGCGACCGCGTGCGGGTGTACCGCAACCATTACGCCAGCGTCGTCGCCGGCATCGCGATGGGCTATTCCCGCCGACGGGAGGACAACGGCTTTGCCAAGATCATCACCGACGACAAAAAACGCATCCTGGGCGCGCACATCGTCGGCCCGCAGGCGGCGGCCCTGGTGCAGCCCTACGCTTACCTGATGAACGCGGGCGGCGCGGAACAGGCGGACGCCAGAGGCACCTTCCTGCCCGTCGAGCGCGCGATGACCATCCACCCCGCCCTGAGCGAACTGGCCGCCTGGGCG
>CAZJCB010000150.1:0-5778 GCA_964544245.1 uncultured Christensenella sp. | reverse complement strand
CCTGCCCCTGGATGGTGACGGTGTAGCTCATGACGCCGGCAAACACGGAACCGGGGATGAGCAGGATCTCCCCCTGCGGGATGAGACTCCAGAGGTGCAGGCCGATGACCGCGTCCACCCCGCCCAGCGAGCGGAAATACCCCAGTACTTCCTCGTGCCCCCGGCCGATCTCCTCTGCCGCCTGGAACACACACAGCACGGTGCCGCGGAGGCTGTCCCTGAGTTCATTGAGCGCCCCGGCGGCGCCCAGCAGCATCGCGATGTGCCCGTCATGACCGCAGGCGTGCATCAGGCCGTCGTGCCGCGATGCGAATGGCAGCCCGGTCTTTTCTTGCACCGGCAGCGCGTCTGTGTCCGCGCGCAGGGCGATGGTTTTCCCGCCCTCTCTGCCCCTGATGACGCCCACTACGCCGTGGCTGGGCGGCAGGTCCACATGGGGGATGCCCAGGCCGTCCAGCTCTTCCCGGATTTTCTCCGCTGTCCGATCTTCCTGCAGCGACCGCTCCGGGTGCTGGTGGAACCAGCGGCGAAAGCTGATGATGGTGGGCTCAGTTTCCCTGAAATACCTGGAGAGATCCATGGAGCCTCCTTTTGCCTCGGGCGTTTGCCTGCCGACCGCCCCGGTCCGCCGCGCGCCTGTTTTCACTTAGGATAACACATTTTGACCGGCTTTTGAAAAGGCATGGCTGCCCCCGTTTCAGGCTATTTTGTGTCTATGCGGCAGCTTCCGTTCCACCCTGTTCGTTCCTGCTCTTTCCGTGTCAAACTCTGGGAAAATGAGCCACTGCGGATTACCGGCGACACAAAGGCCCGCTGCCTGATGGCAGCGGGCTATCGGTCCGTATAAAGTTGTCCAGGGTCCTTCAGATCCGTCTGGTCTGCCGCTTCGCCCGGGAACAATCACGATTCCCCCGTTGGGGATCAACCGGCCGGAATCAACGTGTCATGTCAGGTCAATGAGGTTTGGGTCCATTTGGTCATTCTACGTTGTGCCAGATGCCAGGTTCGGTCAAACTGTGTTGTCAGTGCTATGAAAACGGGCGAAGCAAGCAACGAAGGGCACTATGGTGTCTACGCTATTCAGTGAATCGCCCCCCTTTTGAGCCTTATTTGATACCGGTTCTCCCTGGCTCGACTGCAGTGTAGCACAGCAATTTAGAATTGTCAAATCGGGGAACAAAACAGCCGGAACACCCGAATACCCCTTGAAAGACAATGCTTTTCACGCACAGGCGAGAAACGAGAACCGTCAACGCCGGAAAATATTTTTTTGATGTCTTCAGTTCGGCCATTTTGTGGACGAATGCACCGGGCACAACTCCCGGTATCGGGGGAATCCCTGGCTTCGTTGGACGCCTGGGCATCTTTGCGATAAGATGAGGGCCAACAAAGGCTGAGGGGGAAGACGATGCGGTTCAGGCTGCCATACGAAGACAGGGCGCGGGGCGCGAAACAGCGTGGGCTGTACCGGCTGTTCGCCGCGTTGGCGGGGCTGACCCTGCTAACAGCCTTCCTGTTCTCCGCCCTGCCCCGGCAGATATCCAGCGACCAGAGCAGTTGGCTGAGGGACTTCATCGCCCGGATCACCGGGTGGGAGATGGACGTCCTGGTGTTGCGCAAGCTGGCGCACCTGGCGGAATACACGCTCATCGGCCTGTTTGCCGGCGCCGCGCTGGTGCAGCTGGACTGGCGGTTCCTGGATGCCGCGCGGCTCTGGGCCCTGGGATTGCCGGCCGCCTTCGCCGACGAGAGCATCCAGATGTTTTCCGGCCGCGGGCCGGCCATCCTGGACGTATGGATCGATATGGCCGGGGTCGTCATCGGCTCCTGCCTGGCGCTGCTGATCAGCCTGATGCGCCGGCGGCGGAAAGCGCAGTAAACAGAAAAGGATGGACTTTCCTGCGATCAGGCGGGCTTGCCGGCCTGCCGTGATCGGTTTCGTCAGGGACGGCTGTTTGGGTTGAGAAGGTCGGTCTGCAAGGTTTCCCACCCATGAATACACGGCATACGCTCAGGAAAACCGACACGAGCCCGGAAATCTGTTGGATTTTCTTCATAAATCCCTGTACAGGACACAAAAAAACCAGCCAAATACAGCAGAAAACGATTGACACCTCCCGAAAGGAAATCTATAATTCCACTTGACTCGGACCCATAATAAAAAGGAGGCCTACCAATGAAAAGACTGTTTGCCCTTGCCCTGGTCCTCATGCTGCTGCTCAGCGGCACCGCGCTGGCCGAAGGCCGTACGCTCGGTTACACCTGCATGACCATGCTCAACCCCTTCTTCATCGTCCTTGAGAAATCCATCCGCGAAGTGGTGGAAGCCAACGGCGACACCCTGATCACCTTTGACCCCGCCATGGACGGCGCGCTGCAGATCTCCCAGATCGAAGATGCCATCAGCAGGGGCGTCGAATTGATGTTCGTCAACCCCGCCGACAATGAGGGCATCATCCCGGCGCTGGTGCAGCTCAACGAGAAAAAGATCCCGATCGTCAACTTTGACGCCGAAGTGGCTGACTACGAAACCTACGTCCAGGCTTATGTCGGCTCCAACAACTACAACGCGGGCTACGTCTGCGGCAAGGACATGGTCGAGCGCCATCCCGAGGGCGGGAACATCGTCATCCTGGACTACCCCACCGCCCAGAGCGTAGTGGACCGCATCAACGGCTTCAACGACGCCATCAAGGAATCCGGCGTGACCTTCACCGTGGTGCACCAACAGGACGCGCAGGGCGACCTGCAGAAGGCCATGGGGATCATGGACGATATCCTCAACCGCCAGTTTGACGGCGGCATCATCGCTGCGATGGGCGGCAACGACCCGACCGCGCTGGGCATCTATGCTTCCTGCCTGGCCGCCGGCCGCACTGAAATCGAGATTTACGGCGTTGACGGTTCCCCCGATGCCAAGAAGGCCATTTCCGAAAAGGGCCAGTTCATCGGCTCCGGCGCGCAGTCACCCATCTCCATCGGCAAGCTGTCCGCCGAGGTGGCTTACAAGATCCTCAACGGCGAGCCCTTTGAGTTCCGTACCCCGGTCGACACCTTCATGATCAACCAGAACAACATCGGCGAATACGACGTGGGCGGCTGGCAATAAATACGCCGGCAGCCAGGCGTATCTGAGCGTCAGGCAGGGCTCGGCGGGTCAGGGCCCCGCCTGATGCCCGGCGCCTCCTTCAAGGAGGCGCCGTCAGTTTTTACCAGTCAGGTTCAACATTTTTTCCAGTTCTTCTGGAGAGGCGAATGCCGGAAATGGAGTGATGGGATTGCCGCAGGATACCAAACTGCTGGAAATGGTGGGCGTTCACAAGCGTTTCCCGGGCGTGTACGCGCTCAACAACGTCACCTTTGACCTGAACGCCGGGGAGGTCCACGCCCTGCTGGGCGAGAATGGCGCCGGCAAATCCACCCTCATCAAGATCCTGGGCGGCATCTATTCCATTGATGAGGGCGAGATCATCATCAACGGCGAGAGGACCCCCATCCATTCCGTAGGCGACGCGCAGAAGAACAACATCAGCATCATCCACCAGGAACTGGCCCAGGTGCCGCACATGACCATCGCGGAGAACATCTTCCTGGGCAAGGAGATCAAGGGGCCCCTGTTCACCGTTCGCCGGGGCGAGATGATGAAAAGGGCGCAAAAGCTGCTCTCTTCCTATGATTTTGACGTACCGGCCGATACGCCGCTGTCCCGGCTCACCATCGCGCAGCGGCAGATGATCGAGATCATCAAGGCGGTATCCTTCAACGCGCGCATCCTGGTGATGGACGAGCCCACCTCTTCCCTTTCCGACAAGGAAGTGGATTTCCTCTTCCGCACCATCCGCCGGCTCAAGGCGGACGGCGTGGGCATCATCTATATCTCCCACCGCCTCAGCGAGCTGTTTGAGGTCTCCGACCGCGTGACCGTGCTGCGCGACGGCGCGGTGATCGGCACCCGCGTCACGAAGGAAGTCAGGCAGAGCGAACTGATCGCCATGATGGTAGGCCGCGAACTGACCAGTTATTACACCCGCACCTACGCCGAGCAGCGCGGGGATGAGGTGCTCAGGCTGGAGGACGTTTCCTCAGGCGCGCTGGTGCGGAACGTCAGTTTTTCCCTTTTCAAGGGGGAGATCCTGGGGCTGGCCGGCCTGGTCGGCGCCGGGCGCAGCGAGATCTGCCGCGCCATCTTCGGGCTGGACCCGCTGACGGGCGGCAGCATTTATGTCCGCGGGAACAAGGCAAGCATCGCCAATGCGGAGGACGCGATGCGCCTGGGCATCGCGCTGGTGCCGGAAGACCGGAAGAAGGAGGGCATCTTCTCCATTAAGGACGTGTCCTTCAACATCACGCTCAAGGTGCTGCGGCAGATCATCCGCGGCCTGCGGGTGGACAGGCAGCTGGAGAAAAAAGTGGTCCGGGAGAGCATCGCCAGCCTGTCCATCAAGACGCCCGGGCCGGAGCAGCTGGTGGGCAACCTGTCCGGCGGCAACCAGCAGAAGGTGGTCATCGCCCGCTGGCTGGCCACGAAACCGGAGATCCTGATCCTGGACGAGCCGACGCGCGGCGTAGACGTAGGCGCGAAGGCGGAGATCTATGCCATCATGAACGAACTGGCAAGCCGGGGGGTCGCCATCATCATGATCTCCTCCGAGTTGCCGGAAGTCATCAACATGTCCGACCGCGTGCTGGTCATCGGCGGCGGCACGGTCAAGGGAACGCTGGAGCGCAGCGAGGTATCTCAGGAAGCCATTATGACCTACGCGACGGAGGGGATGTAAATGCAGCTGGAAAAATCACGCGCCAGGGGCATCGGGAGCGCGGCCGCGCGGCCGCTGCTGAAATTCTTCAGGGACAACGCGGCCATCCTGATCGGCCTCCTCGCCATCACGGTGCTCATCCAGTTCCTTTCCTCCAAGGGCGGCTTTTTTGACGGGCTGTTCTTTCAGCAGAACAACATCATGAACGTGCTGCGCCAGGTCGCCGTGAACGCGATGCTGGCCTGCGGCATGTGCATCGTCATCATCCTGGGCGGCATTGATATCTCCGTGGGTTCCGTCGTCGCTCTGGCTGGGGTGTTCACCGCGGGCATGATCACCAACTACGGGATGCCGGTATGGGTGGGCGTGCTGGTCGGCATGCTGGTCGGGCTGGTCTGCGGGATGTTCAACGGCTTCATCATCTCCACGACCCCGCTGCCGCCCTTCATCGTCACGCTGGCGATGATGCAGATGGCGCGCGGCTTTGCCTACATCTACACCTCCGGCGCGCCCATTCGCACGATGATTCCGGAATTCTACCAGCTGGGCACCGCCTTTGTCTGGGGCATCCCCATCCAGGTCATCTACGCGGTGGTGCTCATGCTCATAACTGCCTACCTGCTCAACCGCACGCGGCTGGGCAGGCACATCTACGCGGTGGGCGGCAACCGCGAGGCGGCCCGCTTCGCCGGCATCAACGACCGGCGGGTGCTCTTCTTTGCCTACAGCTACACCGGCCTGCTGGCCGGCATCTGCGGCGTGGTGCTGGCGGCGCGCATGTTCTCCGGCCAGCCGACCGCGGGAGACGGCCAGGAGATGGAGACCATCGCGGCCACCGTACTGGGCGGCACCTCCATGCTGGGCGGGCAGGGCGCCATCGGCGGGACGATGATCGGCGTGCTGATCATGGGCTCCCTCTCCAACGGCATGAACCTGTTGGGCATCAACTCTTTCTGGCAGTACGTCGTCAAGGGCGTGGTCATCCTGTTCGCGGTGTATATCGACGTCATCAAGAAACGCG
>CAZJCB010000149.1:0-5788 GCA_964544245.1 uncultured Christensenella sp. | reverse complement strand
GACATCGACAGGACGAAAAATCTCTCTTCGCATCGGTGCGTTTATTCCTTCAATTAGTATGAGGAGATAAATATGAACTATAACCCTTATCCGGGGGACATCACCAAGGTCCACGGCATCCGCGTGGGCCAGACGCAGAACGAGGGCGCGCGCACCGGGGTCACCGTGGTGCTGGGGCCCCGGGACGGCGCGACGGCCGGTGTCAGCGTGCGCGGCGCGGCGCCGGGCACCCGGGAGACGGACGTATTGAAGCCCGGCAACCTGGTGGAGGTCGCCCACGCCGTCGTGCTCGCGGGCGGCAGCGCCTTCGGCCTGGCGGCAGCGGACGGCGTGATGCGCTACCTCGCCCAGTCGGGCGTCGGCATCGACATGGAGGTGGCCCGCATCCCCATCGTGCCGGCCGCCGTATTGTTTGACCTGGGGGTGGGCGACCCGAACGCCGCGCCGGACGCGGCGATGGGCCGCGCGGCGGTCACCGCGGCGGGGAAGGAGCTCCAGCAGGGGCCCTATGGCGCGGGCGTTGGCTGCACGGTGGGCAAACTGGTCCAGAACGCCATCCCCTGCCGGGGCGGCATCGGCTCCGCCTCCCTGACCCTGCCGGAGGGCGTGACGGTGGGCGCCATCGTCGCCGTCAACGCGGTGGGGGACGTGTACCACCCGCAGACGGGCGCCTGCATCGCCTGCGCGCAGCTGCCCGACGGCACGCCGGTGCAGGCGGACGGCCTGCTGTACGGCACCTCGCCCATGCCCGCGCAGATGCGCATCCCCGCGCCGGGGTCCAACACCACCATCGGGGTCGTCGCGGTGGACTGCAAACTGACAAAAGACGAGGCGGCCCGCCTGGCGGACGTCGCGCACGACGGCCTGGCGCGCACCATCCGGCCCTGCCACACCCAGATGGACGGGGACACCCTCTTCGCCCTGGCGACGGAAAGGGTGCTGCAGGAGGTCAATTTCGTGAAGCTCTGCGCCGCCGCGCAGGAGGTCACCGCGCGCGCCGTGGCCAACGCGATCTTTTTCTCCGGGCAATGATCCTGGGCGTCGGGGCGGACCTGTGCGCCGTTGAGCGCATGGCGGGCCTGCTGGGGGACGGGGCTTTCCTCAGGCGGTATTTCCACCCGTCCGAGCAGGCCTATATCGCTTCCCGCGGGGCTTTCGCCGCGGCGTCGATGGCCGGGTGCTTCGCGGCCAAGGAAGCCTACGCCAAGGCGCTGGGCAGCGGCTTTGGCGCGGTCCGGCCGGAGGACATCGTCGTCCTCCACCGGGAGAACGGCGCGCCGCATTACGAGGTCACCGGGTCCGCGCTGGCGGCCGCCCGCGGGGCGGGGGTGCGGAAGGCGCACCTGAGCATCACCCACGACGGCGGCCTGGCGCTGGCCTTCGCGGTGCTGGAGGGGGAACAACGTGAAGACCATCCTGACGCCTGAGCAGATGCGCGCCCTGGAGGGGCGCGCTTTTGAGATGGGGGTCCCTTCCCTGCTCTTGATGGAGGGCGCGGCCCGCGCGGCGCACGGGGCGCTCAGGGGCATCCTGGGCGGCGTCCTGGGCCGGCGCGTGCTTTACCTCACAGGCTCCGGCAACAACGGCGGCGACGGCCTGGCGATGGCCCGGCTGTGCCTGCTGGACGGCGGCCTGCCAGCTATCCTGCTCACGGACACGCCGCGCAGCCCGGACGCGCTGGCCAACCTGGCCTACGCCCGGGCGCTGGGCATCCCCGTCCAGGAATGGACCGGGGAGAGCGGGGAAGGGGAACTGCCGCCAAAGCCGGACGCCGTGGTGGACGCGGTGTACGGCACGGGCTTCCACGGCGCGCTGCCGGAGCACGTCGCCCGGCTGGCGGACATCGTCAACGCCTGGGGCCTGCCGGTGGTCGCGGTGGACGCCCCCAGCGGCATGGACAGCCTGCACGGGGAAATCGGGGGGGAGGCCTTCACCGCCAGCCATACCGTCGCCCTGGGGCACCTGAAGACAGGCCTCGTCCTGACCCGGCAGCCGGACAAGGCGGGAGAGCTGGTGCCCGTCCCCATCGGCATCCCGGAAGGGGCCTACGGCGCGCTCCCGCAAGGGGGGCTCCTCACCGCGCTGGAGCCGTCCGACCTGCGCGCGCGGCTGCCGAAGCGGAAAAAGAACGCCCACAAGGGCGACTGCGGGCGCGTCCTGCTGTACATGGGCAGCCTGGGCATGGCGGGCGCGGCGGGCATGGCCGCCAGTGCGGCGCTGGCCTGCCTGCGCTCCGGCGCGGGCCTGGTGACCGTCGCCTGCGAAAGCGGGCTCATCCCCACCCTCCAGGCCCTGGCGCCAAACGCCACGTGCGTCCCCGTCGCCCGGGCGGCGGAGCACCCGCCGGAGTACGGCGTTTTCGCCCTCGGCTGCGGCCTGGGGAAGGCGGAGGGGGTCTGGGACAACATCCTCGCCCTCTGGCGCCCGGACAGGCCCAGCGTCTGGGACGCGGACGCGCTGAACCTGCTGGCGGAGCATCCCATGGCCCTGGGAGAGAAGGCTGTCATCACGCCCCACCCGGGCGAAGCCGCCCGCCTGCTGAAAACTTCCGTTGACACGGTCACGCGCCGCCCGCTGGAGGCGGCCGAAGCCCTTCGGGAGAAATTCGGCTGCACGGTCGTCCTCAAGGGCGCCGTCAGCGTCATCCGGGACAGGGAACGCGCCGCGCTCAACCTCACCGGCTCGCCCGCCCTCGCCAAGGGCGGCAGCGGGGACGCGCTCACCGGGGTCGTCGCCGCGCTCCTGGCGCAGCAGCCGGGGCTCCCGCCGTTTGAGTCCGCCCGCACCGCCTGCCTCTGGCACGGGATGGCGGGGGCGGAGGCCGCCCGGCGCCTGGGCGTCCTGTCGCCGCTGACCACGGACGTCATCATTTGCCTGGGGCCGGTGAGCCTGTAGGGACGTGGAAGAGTATGCGGACGGGGCCAAGGGGACCACAAAGGTGTTTGCCGTCACAGAAGCGCAGTGGCGGCATCTTCCTGGCGGCTGGCGGTTCCGTAAGGCAGATGATTCTGACAAAGGCGCGGTCAGGGCGCTGTACGCTTCCGTGACCGGCTCGGAATTCTGCACGTGGAACGAGGCCTACCCCACAGATGAAGACATCGATACCGACCTGGCCGGCGGCAACCTGTACGTGCTGGCGGATGGGACCGGGATCGTCGGCGCCCTGTCGGTCGTTTCGGAAAATGAGCTGGACGGGCTCCCGTTCTGGCATGAAACAGGCGGCGCAAGGGAGATCGCCAGGGTCGCCGTGTCCCCTTCCTTTCAGGGCAGGGGCATGGCGGGCATCCTGGTCGGGGAGATCGAAAAAATCCTGTCTGAGGCAGGCTGCAAAGCCATTCATCTGCTGGCGGCCGTGCAGAATACCCCGGCATGCAGGCTCTATCACAGGGCCGGGTTTGCGCTCAGGGGCCGCTGTGACATGTACGGCAGCACCTTCTATGCCTTCGAAAAGAGCATCAAAGGATAACTGAAGAGGGAAGCGGCAGGCTGGGGATATCCTTTGTCGCCCCGGATGGATTCGTCGGCGGCGGGTTAGTCGGGCGCGCATTCGGCGATCCGGGGCGAAAGCGAATGTCAGGCCGCGCCTGCCTTCCTGCCGGCGCCGCTTTCACCCCGGCGCGCCGCTAAACCCCTTGCTCAGTCCACCCAATCGTATCGATACAGCACGTGCCCGGAAGGGGTCGTGATGTCCAGCACAAAATAATCCCCTTCGCGGCCTCCGTACAGCTTGATCCATACTGTCTTCTCGTCGCTGCTCTGCACGATTTCTCCGTCTTGGCAGATGATCACAACGTCGGAATGACCATCGTCGTCCCTCAGCGCATGGGCGCCAATGGACGCCCTGACCCACCCGCCCGGATTCCCGCCGCGGTTTCTCCATTCATCAATTTTCGCGGAAATCGTGAGCGTCAATTTATCGCCCTCTTCATAGCTCGCCTTGGGCTCATTCCAGGAATAGGATATTTTGAAGTACCCCCTGTCTTTCTCCGGAATCCCAAGGCTGCCTATGCTCTCTTTGGACCCGCTGCCGCTGCTGAGCGTGTGCTTGCTGTTTTCGTTGTCGTACGGGCTTAAGCTTTGGACATCGGGGGACGTCCGTTCCCAATGGCCCTGCGCGGCTTCCTTCTTCTTGTTTTCCAGGCAGCCGGCGACAAGCATGTCCCGCACCCGCTGTTTTTCCTCCCCTTCCCACTCAGCCATCTCTTCGCGCAGGCGCCCGCTTTCCGCCGGGATCTCCGTCCTGATCCGGACGCTTCTCAGTTTGTCCTCCGCGTAGCTCTCCGCCAGGAATTGGTCCAGGGCCTGGTTGTTCATGTACTGGCTTTCCAGGATGCTGATGTCTTCCGGGCTCAGCTTGACCGTATCCCAGGAGGGGAGCGCATTTTTCGCCTTGTCTTCGGCAAGGCTCAGCATCTCCTTCATCAATATGATGGCTGCATCCTCGTCGGAAGCCGCGAGTGCTTCCAGGATCGTTTTTGTTTTGTCCGCGGTATCGCCGACCTTTTCAACCGTTTCCGAGCCTTCCGGCATCATCTTGCTGAGGGCATCCGCGGCATCCTTGATCAATTCCAGGCCCTCCGGCAAGGTTTCGGCAGACGTCGCTGTGACTGCTTTTCCAAGGCTTTTTCCGGCTGAATGACCGATCTTGACATAGTGGGCGGTCAGGAAGGACAGCCTGAAAAAGCTTTTGATCAGGTTCGACCTCAGCTTGGTCACCAGCGATTCCTTGATTTCCCTCACTTCCCTGCGCATCTGGCCGTTGAGGATGATTTCCGCCTGAAGCCGCAGGGATTCTTCCTCCAGCTCCATCATTTTCCCGGCGGCTTCCGCATACTGCTGCACCTCCCAGCTTCGGGACCCCAACTCTTTTTTGAATTCCTCATCCTTCAGATCCCGTTCGAACACGTCAAAGTCTGAATACTTCTTCCAGTCCCGTTCGAATACGGCTTCGTTGATGACGCAATCCTTATCGATGACATCCTCAGCCGCCATGGCGCCCCCAAAGGACAGCGTGCCAAGCGCGAGCACCAGCGCCAGGCACAGGGCAGTCTGTTTCCTCATATGCGGTTCTCCTTTATGTCCTGAATGAACGGGTGATGCGCGGGTGCTGCAGCCTGCTTGACTGCAGGCGTTCTGTGTCGTGCCGTCAGGCATGGAGTGTTCCGGCGGTCAGGGCCGGTCGCTGCGGGCGGGCTGTGCGGGGATGAGCGGCATCGGTTCTGGGGAAGGCAGGAAGGGAAGAGGACGGAGAGCGCTTCAACATACGCATGCCTTTGCATGCCTCACTCCACATATAGGACGAATCTGCCCGGATGTCAAATGATACCAAACCGCGCCCGTTACGCACAAAAATTTAAGGGAAATGCTGGAACAACGGAGCCGCCGGGGGGACGGTTCGCCGCGGTATACCTCCCGTCGCGCCATGGCGCCGGTCTTGAACGAGCCGCGGATGAGAAATTTCCCTTTGTCTGACATGAATGGCCGGAATTTGAACGCGGCGCCCTCCGGGGCGTTTTTTGTTGTCCGGTCAGGGAAAACCGGGAGTCCGATGTCATGCCAGGTCATGGCAGGTCAAAAAAATGTCATGCCAGGTCATGCCAGGTCAAAAAGATGTCATGCCAGGTCATGCCAGGTCAAAAAGAAGTCATGCCAGGTCACTGTTGGTCACAGCCACTCTTCTGCTACGCTCTTTTGGGGGCGGGGAAGCAATTGCGAAGCGATGGTGAAGCAATTGGGACGGAGCCTGCCGCCCGCAGTGCGGGATGCAGGCAGGCGGAGGAGTCACGCG
>CAZJCB010000148.1:0-5792 GCA_964544245.1 uncultured Christensenella sp. | reverse complement strand
ATCCTGCGCACCACCTACCGGGACAACCGCTTCCTGACGGAAGACGACAGGAAGGCCCTGGAGGGCGAGCGGGACCCCTATTTCCGCCAGGTATACACCCTGGGCGAATGGGGCAGCGTGGGCGGCGCGATCCTCACGAACTGGCAGGTGGCCCCGCCGCCGGACGAGCGCCCGGAGGAGGAGATGCGCTGCGGCCTGGACTTCGGCTACGCGGGCGACCCCGCCGCCGCGGTGCTGGTGCGCTACGACAGGAAGCGGAAGGCGCTGTGGGTCCTGGACGAACTGCGGGAAACGAACCTGACCAACGACAAGCTGGCGGAGAAGCTGAAGCTGTTCGCGCCGGGGATGACGGTGGTCTGCGACTCCAGCGAGCCCAAGTCCATCGCGGAACTGCGGCGGCACGGGGTGATGGCGATGCCCGCGAAGAAGGGGCCTGACAGCGTGATGCACGGCCTGCAGTGGCTGATGCAGCAGGAGCTGAAACTGGCGCCCTGCTGCCCGGCGACGCGGGAGGAACTGCTCAACTATCGCTGGAAGGGCGACGGCCAGGGGGGCTACCTGCCCCGGCCGGAGGGCGAAGACCACCTCATCGACGCGTTGAGGTACGCGATGGAGGGGGATAGTAACGAGAAAAGGGCCAACGCCATCAGGAGATGGCTGTGAAGTCGGGCGCTGTGCGCCCTGTGAAATCGACCTCTTCGAGGTCTGGGAAATCGGTCCTTCGGACCTGTGAAATCGGCCTGCGGGCCTGTAAAAGGAGGAGACGGTGAAATCGGCGCAAGCGCCTGTAAAATCGGCACTCCGTGCCTGGGAAATCGGCCTGCGGGCCTGTCAGGCGAGAACCGAGGACCCACGTGGCCCGTAGGGAACGCATCCCATGCGTTCCGCGCCCCGGCAGGAGCCCGAACAAGGACTGCGGAACGATTGATAATCGTTCCCTACAACTCAATTACCGCTGGAAAGGCGACGGCCAGGGCGGCTACCTGGCAAGGCCTGAAGGCGAGGACCACCTCATCGATGCGCTGAGGTACGCCATGGAGGCGGACAGCAATGAGAAACACGCCAGAGCGATCAAGCGATGGGCGTGGTAGGGAACGCGTATTACGCGTTCCGCGTGCAGAGGGCAGGTGCGGACTGCGTCCGCAGTGCAGAGTGAAGGACGGGGAAGCGGTTGGGGTCTCCGTAGGGGGACGGAGCCTGCCGCCCGCAGTGCGGGATGAAGGCAGGCGGAGGAGTCAAGCGAAGCGAGCGGGACGAGTGGTATCCTGGCCACGAAGTGCCGCGACACTGAGCTTGCGGAACAAACGATCCGTCTGTCCGCCGACCCAAAACAACACAACATGAAAGGCAGCGAGACGCGTGATACGCGTCCCCTACGGGACCGGGGTGGTTCCCCGCAATCCAATCTTTACAGCCCGCAGGCGATTTTTCAGCGCTGGAAGCGCGATTTCCCAGCCGCATAGCGGCGATTTCCCAGCAGCTATGCTGCGATTTTCCAGCGAACTACAATTGCTTCACAATTGCTTCACGTGCCGCAGGCACGCTTCACAGCCTCTTAGAGGCGGCTTCACAAGGCGTACAGCAGCTCTGCTGCGATTTTCCTTCGTATCACTATTGCTTCACAATTGCTTCACGTGCCGCAGGCACGCTTCACAGCCTCGAAGAGGCGGCTTCACAAGGCGTACAGCAGCCTGCAGGCGATTTCCCAGGGCGCGCAGCGCCCGATTTCACAGCCCGGCTTGCCGGGCGATTTCCCAGCAGCATCGCTGCGACTTCACACCTGCGCAAGCGGAGCTGCGCAGGTCCTTGCGCCTTGAAAAAGAACACGATTTCATGTATGATGAGCCCAACCCTGAATCGCCGTTTCACCCGAACCTGCTGAAGCCCCATGAGCTGAAAGACGTTTCCCCTTCTGACCCGGTTTTCCAATAGGACGGCACAAGGAAAGGAACATGCTGACATGACCATGAAAAAGAAAAACACTGCTTTTCTGGGCGATCTGTTCGCCGGCAACCTGGTAGTCAAAACGATGAAGGTCCTGGCACTTGTCTGCGCCTTTATCGGGATTGTCTTTGCGGTTGCCGCGATGGCAGAGGCGCGTTCCGGGTTCGGATACCGGGGTTTCGTAGCCTACGCAGGCATCGGCCTGGCCGCCGGAGTGCTCATCTATGAACTGGCCGAGGTCATCCGCTGGCTGCAGAAGGTCTACGAGCGGTTTGACCTGTACGACAAGATCGACAGATAAGGTTTTCCTTAGCAGCCCCCGCGAGTGGCCGGGGCGCAACGGCATGCCTGGCAACGCTTTAAACCGGCTCGGCCGCGGGCCGTTTGTTTGACGCCTGCCGGATTATTTTATATCATATGAAAGAACGCTGAAGAAGCAGAGGTTTTTGATTGGGCAGAAAGACACCCGCAGACCGGCCACTGACACCCAGGGACGCAACCTTGCTGGCGCTGCTTCGGGAAGCCCTGTTTCCAAGCGGAGTTGTCCGGGGGGTGGTCAGCGCAGATACAGACTGGAAAGCGGTCTTCATCGAGGCCATCCACCAGACCGTTTTACCCCTGGCGCTGGAAGCGGCGATGACCCTGCCCGAAGCTGTCCGCCCCTCAGAAGAGCAGCTGGGACCATTCCGCGACTACGCCACGCGCCAGGCCGTGAAGAACGAGCGCCTGATGGCCGAACAGGACAGGCTGCTCAAAGCCTTTGCGGAACAGTCCATCCCCTGCGTCATTCTGAAAGGGTCAAGCGCCGCCGCCCCTTACCCGAAGCCAGAACTGCGCGTCCTGGGCGATATCGACCTGCTGATAAGCCGGGAAACCCTGGGCAGGGCTGGCGAAGCGATGACCGCGCTTGGATACCGGCAAGCGGCGTGCAATGAAGAGTTTCACCTGGGTTTTGCCGGCAGCGCCGCTTATGTGGAGCTGCACTTTGAGGCATCCTTCTTTCCGGAGAGCGCCGCGGGGAAGGCCCTGCGGGCCTTGATGGAAGGCGCGCTCACATCCCCGGATACGGCCACGATGTCCGGTTACGGCTTTCCCGCCCTGTCCCCGGAACGGCAGGCCGTTTCCCTGCTGATCCATATGCAGCGGCACATGAAAGCGCTTGGGATCGGCCTGCGCCACCTGTGCGACTTCGCCATGTATCTTTCGCGCCTCGCCCCGGGGGAATGGGAGCGGGCTGTCATGCCGGCGCTGCAGGCAGGGGGCCTGCTGCGGTTCGCTCAGGTGATGGCCAAGACCTGCGTCCTCCATCTCGGGCTGCCCGCCGCCTCCGTCCCCTGGTGCGCGGGGGTCAGGGACCGCCTCTGCGCGGACCTGCTGGCACTGTTCCTGCGCAGCGGTAATTTCGGGCGCAAGGATCCCGGCGGCAGAGCCAGTTCCGTCCTCTCCGCGGACAAGGAGGGGCTGGGGCAGGCCCGTTTTATGCCCCTTGCCGCGGTACGCAATATCAACCTCTATGCCTACAAGCATTATCCGCTCGCGCGCCGAGCTCCGCTCCTGCTGCCCTTTTTCTGGGCGTATCTGCCGCTGCGCTACCTGCGCAAGAACAAAGCGGATATCGCCGCGACCTTTTCATCGGCGCGGGCCAAGCGGACCCTGTTCGCGCAGCTGGGGCTGTTGGAAACAGACCGGGACGTTCGCGCGCTATGACAGCCGGATCGATCCGGCACGACTACGGCCGGCCCAGGCCTGCCGGGCGCCCGGACAGAACCCGGCCTCCCTCCCTCTTTTTCCCTTTTCCGACGGATCATTGATACAAAGTAATCATTGACAAGGGGAGCCAACCTTCGGCCGAAGCCGGAACAAGGAGTACACGATGATGAGAAGCAAAGGTAAAACCATATTGGCAGCCGCCCTGCTGGCGCTGGCCCTCTCGCCCGCCTTGGCTGTGCCGGGCGCCCATGCGGAAACGGTCAGCGAATTCAAGCAGGGCTGGCTGACCAGGCAAACCTGGGTGGACGAAAACAAGAACCCTGTCATGAACGAGGACGGGTACAGCTATTTTGTCCGCAAGCTGGACGCCGCGTTCCGGCCGCTGAGCATCAGTTATTATGACACGAAGGGTTGGCTGGTCATGGGCCCGGAAGGGTACGCCGTTGTCAGGACGAAGTACAGCGGCTACGGCTGGGTGCTGGAAAAATCCTACTGGGACCAGAACGAGAAGCCCGTCGTGCCGCCCAGCCTTGGTTACGCGAGGATTGTCAACACCTATACGGGCAGCAAACTGACGTCCGTGGAGTATTTTGGGGCCGACGGCAGTTATGTCGTCCCGCCGGGGCTGTTTGCCAAAAGGGTGGACACCTACAACAACCGGGGCCTGCTGAGGTTGCGGGAGTTCTTTGACGAGCAGGGAAACTACATGCTCAGCAAAGACGGCTATGCCAGGATGGAACGGGACCAGCCCTATTCCAGCAAGACCCTCTACAGCGAGCGTTTCTTTGGTGCGGACGGGAATCCGATCGTCGCCAAGGCCGGGTATGCGGCAAAAGTTGACACCTACAAAAACGATGGCCGGCGCCTGGTCTCCACGGAGTTCCTGGACACGGAGGGCAACCTGCTGCTGCAGCCCAAGCTTGGCTACGCAAAGGTGACCTACACCCGCTATGGGGACAACAAGGTCAAAAGCGCTTTTTACTACGGCGAGGACAACGGGCTGACCTTGCTGAAGGACGGTTATGCCGGTATCGAATACACCTATACCGACTGGGGTGCAAACAGGAGCATCGCCTGGTACGGAGCGGACGGGAAGCCCTGCCTGGTCGGCAAAGGCTACGCGAAGATCATCTATTCCTATAACAACAAAAAAGTATCCCGCGAGGAGTACCTGGGCACGGACGGGGAACGGATCGTCACGGCGGACGGCTATGCTTCGCTCCGGCGCGAGTATGACAATTCCCGCCGGCTGACGGCGGAAAACTATTTTGACACGAAGAACCAGCCCATGACGGTCGAAGGACTGGGTTATGCCGGTTTCCGGCGGGATTACTACAAGGATGGCAGGCTGAAACGGGAGACCTATGTAAATGAAAAGGGCAGGCCGGTCATTGCCGGCGTTGGCTATGCTTCCTTCCAGCGCGAATATGACGTAAAAGGCAACGTCACCCTGGAGGCCTATTTCGGCGCGGACAATGAGCCTGTTCTTGCGCCGGCCGGTTATGCATCTGTCCGCAGGGAGTATTTTGACAGCAAACGCCTACTATACGAAGGATATTTCGGCACGGACGGCAGCCCGATACTGCTTGACGGAGGGTATGCCGCCATCCGCCGGGATTTTGATGCCAAGGGCAACCCGGTCCGGGAGGCCTGGTACGGCCCGGACGGCCTGCCCCTGGCGCAGAAAACCGGCTACGCGAGCCTGGTGAGGGAGTACGACAGCAAAAATCTGGTCACTCTCGAAGCCTACTTTGATGCCGCGGACCAGCCGGTGCTGAATGACAAAGGCTTTGCAACTGTCCGGAAGGAATATCTGGACGCGAAGCACGTGACGCTGGAAGCATATTACGGAACGGACGGGAAACTCATCCTCCTGCCGGAGGGCTATGCCGCGATCCGCAGGGTATTTGACGAAGCGGGCAATGAGGTCCGTGTCTCCTGGCACGGGACGGACGACCGGCTGCTGCTGCAGAAAGCGGGCTATGCCGCGCTGACCCGGGCGTTTGACGGGAACAACCGGGTGGTCCGGGAGACCTACCTGGACGAAGGGGAGCGGCCGGTGCAGCTGGCGGCGGGCTACGCCAGCCTGAAGAGAGAGTATACTGAAGATGGGTTTGTCAGCCTGGAGGCCTATTTTG
>CAZJCB010000147.1:0-5800 GCA_964544245.1 uncultured Christensenella sp. | reverse complement strand
ACGGAATATTTGGCAGCCAGAGCGCGGGGCTCATCATGAGCGCCGCTGCCCGTGCGGCGGACAGCCCGCCTTTAAGCTACAATACCCTGAGGATCGATAACGCCGACGGCGCGGACAAGGCTGTTTCCGCCATGCAGCAGGCGCTTGCAGCGCTGGGATATCCACTGAGCGTAAACGGAAGGTATGACATTCCAACGCACCAGGCAGTGGTAGGTTTCCAGCAGCGCAACGGCCTTCCGATCACCGGCATTGCTGATCCGATAACGCAATCGGCAGTTTTTTCCTCATCCGCAAAGGGCTACAACACCCCTGTCACAACGCTGGGTGAGGGAGAGGGAAAGGGGGATGGGCCATCCTCTTCCCAGGTCAAACTGCTGCACTGGTTCAATGATGTCAAGAAGAGCACGTTCGGAGGCCAGCAGGCGGCAGTCTACCATCCTGTCAGCGGAGTCAGTTTTACCATCCGCTTCTATTCGATGGGCAACCATGCCGATTCGGAACCGGCAAGCTGGCGGGACACCCAGTTGATGAACCGCGCCTTCGGGACGCCGTCCTGGAACGTCAACATCGTCTACGTCAAACTGCCAGACGGCCGCTGGACCATGGCCGCCATGCACAACAGGCCTCATCTGACAGGCGCCGTGAGTGGTAACGGGTTCGGCGGACACCTGTGCGTCCATTTCCTGCGCGATATGGACGAGGTCGACCGCAACGACCCGGATTATGGCGCGTCAAACCAGCGCGCGATCCGAAAAGCCTGGCAAGCCCTGACCGGTGAAATAGTGGAATAGAACGCTTGCGTTTCAGGTGAACTCATCCAGAAAAATCGCAGCCGTCACGGGCTGCTCTTAATAAAACTGGTCAAGCGCTGGTCATTTCGCCAGCATGAACGACAGCAGCACCACCAGGCCTAGCGCGAAAAGGATCAGGCTGAAGGACAGCGTGCGTTGAATGCGCCGCATAGCGTCATGCGCGGTTCCCCAGGCGGCAGCGAAAAGATATACATAGCGTTGCTCAGAGGGTTTCAATCCAAGCAGTCGGCGCAGGCGGAATGACAGGATGTCCGCGAAGCGTCCCAGGGAAAAGGTAAAACGGTTGCCGACCGGGATTGTGACTGTTTTCTCACGCGTTTTCCTGAACACTGTCCGCATCAGGAAAAGGACCAGCCCGTCCGTTGCGGTTTCGGCAATCCTTGCGGCAAAAGTAAACAGGTTTCGCATCGCGGGCCACATCAGTTCCACTGCGCCCAAAACACCTGCCAGGGAACCGAATGCCTTTTGGATGGCAGGAAACATGAACCGGTCCATCAGGATATCAAAAGGCGTCCAGAGGAGAGTGCCCAGTTTGACCAGCAGCTGCAGGAGCGGGCGGTAAATCCTGTCCTCAAGGTCCAGCCATTCCGGCCAGCGGTTGACATACTGCCGGGAGCCCAAATCGTCCCTTTTGACCAGCCCTTTGCGGACCACGGTAAGATAGAGCGCCGCACCGATCAGGAGGGACTTGGCGCCTCCCAGCAGGTTGGCGCCCGCCAGGTATTGGACCGCGTGTTCCGGCTCATGGGCGTGCAGGAAATGCAGCGACAGGTTGGCAAGCCTCGTCAATATACCTTCAGGATAAAGGCCAAGCAAGAACAGGAGCAGCGCAGATCCCCCAACCGCAATGATGGACAGCGGGCGCATCGTGCGGCCCATGGCGTCAAACTCCTTTTGCCGCGTCGGGTGCTTCTCCACAAAAATGACGACAAAGAGCTTGAGCATATAGCAAAAGGTGAGGCCGCCGGTGAGGATGAACAGCCACTCAGCCGCCTGGTACCATGTGGCGCTTTCATGCAGGTGCTGCAGGTGAACGATGTACTCCACCAGGCTTTCATGCAGCAATGTCTTACTCGCATAGCCGCTGAAGAACGGGATACCGCTGATGGAGGCCGCTCCTGTGAGGAAGCACAGCATCAGGCCCCATTTCCTGTGGCCAAAGCCCCTGATATCGTTCAGGTTCAACCGGTGGACATTGACATACACAACGCCCGCGGACATGAACAGGACGAGTTTGATCAGGCTGTGGTTGAGCATGTGCAGCACGGTGCCCTGCGCTGCCAGCGCGTTGTGCTCTCCCAGAAGGCCCTGCATCCCGATGCCGAACAGGATAAAGCCGATCTGGCTCATGGAAGAGCAGGCCAGCGTTCGTTTCAGGTCCACAGAGAACAGCGCAAGCAGGGCGCCCAGCAGCATGTTGGTGAGGCCTAGCGCCAGCAGCAGGTTTCCCCAGAACTGGTCGCCGAAGAACAATCGGCTGGAAATGACCAGGATGCCAAAAATGCCTACCTTGGTCAGGATGCCGGAGAGCAATGCGCTGGCTGGTGCCGGGGCCACCGGGTGCGCCTTGGGGAGCCAGACGTGCAGGGGGAACATGCCGGCTTTTGCGCCGAAGCCCGCGAGGATCAGGACACCGGGCAGATATAGCCTGTCCTTTCTGATGCAATGCGCCGCATCGGCCAGGTCTTCGAAACGCAGCGTGCCTGTGCTTGCCTTGAGCATCATCAACCCCATCAGCATGGCCATGCCGCCCAGGATGGCAATGGCCAAATAGGTCTGTCCAGCGCGCATGGCGCCGGGCGTTTCCTCGTGCGCTACCCAGCAATAACTGGTGAAGGACATGATTTCAAAGAATACAAAGGCCGTAATAAGGTCGTCTGACAGGAAAACGCCGACCGTCGCTCCCATGGTCAGCAGGGTAAACAGGCAGTACCTGGCCTTTTTATGCCCATGAGCCATGTATTCCGGAGTGAAAAGCGAGGTCATCAGCCACATGAAGCAGGCAACGGTGGCGTACAGCGCGCGGAAACCATCCGCCTTCAGGCTCAGCCCCATGCTTAAGGCAGCAGGGAAGCCAAGGCTGATTTCGCGCCCTGTTCCAAGCAGAACAGCAGCCGCGGCGGTTAAGAACCCGGTGACAGCTATCATCAGCATGAAGCCGTACTGCGGTTTTCGTCTGCCCAACGCATAGGCCGGTACTGCCGCAAGGAAGGGCAGCGCAATCATGAGGACAGGGATCAACTGCATTTGTGCCGCACCTCCTTACACCAGCCCTGACGCCGCACTCGTCAGGAAATCAATCAAAGGCTTGCTGTAAAAGCTCAGAACCAGCATCATCGCGCTGAGCATGATCAGCGTCCATCGCATCCCGGGCTCGACCGGGAGCGGCTCAGGCATGTTTTCCGGCCTTTTACCGGTGTACATCAGCACAGAGGGAACCATCAGGTATCCGCCGGTCAGCAAGGCGCTGATGAGCAGTGCCGCCACGCCCAGGATAGGCAGGACGCCGCCGGAAAGGACGGCTGCCTGAGCCAGCGCCCATTTGCTGACAAACCCGATCAGCGGGGGAATACCTGTCATCGCAAGGCTGCCCAGTGTGAACAAAGCACCAAGGAGGGGCCAACGGGCGTTGATGCCGCGAAGTTCTCCAATATCATGCGCCTGGGCCCTGATGTTGTAGATGCCTGCCGCCAGGAACAGCGTGATTTTCATCAGTGCGTGGAACACCAAGTGCATCAACCCCGCGGCCAGCCCCTGATTGCTCAGCAGAAGCGCACCAAAGAGGATATAGGAAAGGTTCGAAACGGTCGAGTACGCCAACCTGCGCTTCAGGTGCTTTTCCTTCAGCGCCATGGAGCAGCCGAATACGATGGTGAACGCGGTCAGCGCCAGGGGGATATTCTGCGCGTAACTACCCCTGATGACCTGAGCGCCGAAACTGAAATAAGTGACTCGGATGATGGCGAAGACGCCCGACTTGACGACGGCAACCGCATGCAGCAGCGCTGTGACAGGTGTTGGCGCCACGGATGCCGTCGGGAGCCACCCATGCACAGGAAAGACCGCGGCCTTTACGGAAAACCCCAGAAAGCAGAGCAGGTAGCCCAGGCGCAGCTGGGAGGTCCGCTCAAGCGCCACGCCCCGGAAGAGCCCGCCTGGGATAAAATCAGTGGTTCCGCCGAAATAAACCAGGTAGACCAGCCCGATAAAGGCAAAAGCGGCGCCGCCTAGGGAGTAGTACAGGTATTTAAGGCCAGCGGTGACGGATTTCGCGCTTCCGCCGTGCAAGACCAGGGGGAGCGTCGACAGGGAAAGCATTTCATAAAAGATGTACAGCGTGAGCAGGTTGGCGCTCATCGCGATGCCCAGGGTGACCCCGTAGCTCATCATGAAGAAGGAAAAGAAAGTGTTTTCGTGCCCGTCGCCGCGCATATAGTCCAGCGCGTACAGCGAGGTCATCGGCCACAGCAGCGCGACCAGGCCTGCGAATACACGGCCGATTCCGTCCAGCCGCAGAGAGACGGTCAGGCGGTCATTGAAGTGGATCAGGTCAAGCCGCGGCATGTCAGAAAACAGGGCAACAGCCGCCAGCAGGGAGGTCAGCACCGTGATGGACATGATATAAACAGAGCGGATTTGCCTGTCCTTCCATTTGAAGGCAGGCAGCAGGGCGCCGGCCGCGATGGGCAGCACAACGGCCGCGAGGAGTATCATACGTTCCCTTTCATGCCAGTATCAGAACAGGGTGCCGGCCAGGCTGCTGAAAGACTGGATCATGAAATTGGGGAAGATGCCCAGGATCAGGATGGCCAAGGCCAGGATGCTGATGGGGATGAGCATCATCAGGCTGGGTTCAGCCTTGGGCAGGGCCGAGACGGCTTCACCGTCGGCCATCCCGCCGAAGAAGGCGGACACGCTGGGCGGCAGGAGATATCCTGCTGTCAGCATCGCGGAAATCAAAAGAACAATTGGGACCAGCCAGCTGAATACCGGCGCTCCGGTCGCCAGGGCCCCTTCGGCGATATACCATTTTGCGATAAAACCTCCCAGCGGCGGGATGCCGACGAGAGAAATCGCGCAGATGGCAAACAGCCACATCGTCCAGGGCATGCGGCGTCCAAGCCCGTGCATTTCCTCTACCCTGGTGATGCCGGTCTTGAAGATGACAGCGCCCGCGCAAAGGAAGAGCGCGTCCTTGGTCAGCGCGTGAAAGACCAACTGCAGCAGCGCTCCATCCAGCGCCATCGTGTCCAGCATAAACAATCCGCACAGCACATAACTTACCTGGGAAACGCTGGAATAGGCCAGGCGTTTTTTCAGCACTTTCTCACGAAGGGCCAGCATGGAGCCCATGAAGACCGTGACCGTAGCGCAACCCAGCAGCGCCCACTGCACCCAGGTGCCCCGGATGAAGTCCGGACCGATGACATAGAAAATCATCCGAAAGATGCACAGTACGCCGGCCTTGGTGATAACGCCGGAGAGCACGGCGCTTGCCGGGGCCGGGGCGACGGGATGGGCGGTGGGCAGCCAGCCGTGCATGGGGAACATACCGGCCTTGGTGCCAAAGCCCACCAGGGTGATGAAAATGATGACCATGAAAGCGTCTTTTGAAACGGTCAGCTGGCCGGCCAGCAGTGAACCGCCCTCAATAAAGTAGGGATTTGAGATGTTGGGTGTGAACATAAAAATGCCAAGAAGGCCCATCGTGGCCCCGGCGACCGAATAGATCAGGTACTTGATGCCGGCGGCTACGGCTTCCTTGCTGCGGCTGTGGAGCACCATCGGCATGGAGATGAAAGTCATCATTTCAAAGAACAGGTACATGGTGACCATGGTTCCCGACAGGGTCAGCGCCATCAGCGAGGCCAGCGTCATCAGGTAAAAGGCATAATAAGTTCTCTCGTTGTGCTCATGCTGCATGTAACTGAAGGAGAAGAAGCCGCTGATGGTCCACATCAGCGCCATCACAACGGAGAAAATGCGGC